>NZ_JCAXED010000010.1:0-258525 GCF_059758795.1 Pseudomonas sp. GQ91 | reverse complement strand
CCCGTCAACCGTTAATTTCAGATTCCAATCAATTAGTTAGCAATGGCTAAAGAGTAACCAGGACCTCTCCTATATAGACCCACCATATGGCGCCCACTCTTCTATATAGGAGAACTGGACTAGATGACCCCCGCCGCCTTCAACGCGGCGACATTCGCAGCCCCCATCCCCAATACTTGCTGGAGCACCTTCGCCGTATGCTCGCCCAACAAGGGAGGAGCACTCCGATACTCGACCGGCGTCTTGGAAAGGCGAATCGGGCTGGCCACCTGCGGGACCATTCCTGCCAGCGCATGGGGCAACTCAATAGCCAGCCCCCGCGCCTGCACCTGGGGATCTGCAAATACCTGCGCCAAATCATTGATCGGCCCACACGGCACTCCAACCTGCTCGAGCTGAGTCACCCACTCGGTTGTCGTCTTGAAGACCGTGGCCTGACGAATCAAAGGAATAAGGGCCGTCCGATTGGCCACCCGCAGCTTGTTAGTAGCGAATCGCGGATCATCCGCCCACTGCGGCTGCCCTGCGACCTGGGCAAATTTGCGAAATTGCCCGTCATTACCAACGGTCAAAATGAAATCGCCGTCGGCCGTAGGGAAATCCTGATACGGCACAATATTCGGATGCGCGTTACCCAACCGCTTGGGCGACACCCCCGTCGTCAGGTAATTCATGGCCTGATTGGCCAGACAGGCCACCTGTACATCCAACAACGCCATATCGATATGCTGCCCCCCGCCATCATGATCGCGGTGAGCCAAGGCCGCCAAAATCGCTACGGTGGAGTAGAGTCCAGTCAAGATATCGGTCAACGCGACCCCCACCTTGACCGGCCCTTCACCCTCATCACCCTCGGGGCGCCCCGTCAGACTCATGAGTCCGCCCAGCCCCTGGATCATGAAGTCGTATCCGGGACGCGCAGCATAAGGACCTGTCTGGCCAAACCCGGTGATAGAACAGTAGATCAGCTCAGGATTGAGCTCTTTGAGCGACTCATAATCCAAACCGTAGGCCGCCAGGCCACCCACCTTGAAGTTCTCAATCAGGATGTCCGACTTTGCCGCCAGGTCGCGAACCAGTTTTTGCCCCTCCGGCCGCGTGAAGTCGATGGTCACTGACTCTTTATTGCGATTGGCCGATAAATAGTACGAAGCCTCGCTGGTGTTCTCGCCAAGGGCATCCTTTAGAAAGGGCGGGCCCCAGGCACGCGTGTCGTCACCATTCCCCGGTCGCTCGACCTTGATCACTTCAGCCCCGAGATCAGCGAGGATTTGCCCGGCCCAGGGACCGGCCAATACACGCGACAAATCCAGTACCCGCAGGTGCGATAGCGCGCCCATGGTCGCCCTCCTATTAATAGAACGCTTGAATACCGGTTTGCGCACGACCCAGGATCAGCGCATGCACATCGTGGGTACCCTCATAGGTATTCACCACTTCCAGATTGACCAGGTGACGGGCAATCCCGAATTCATCGGAGATACCATTACCGCCGAGCATGTCACGCGCCATGCGTGCGATATCCAAGGACTTGCCACACGAATTACGCTTCATGATCGAGGTAATCTCCACCGCCGCCGTCCCTTCATCTTTCATCCGCCCAAGACGCAAGCAGCCTTGCAGGGCAAGCGTGATCTCAGTCTGCATATCCGCCAGCTTCTTCTGGATCAGTTGCGTGGCCGCCAGCGGGCGACCGAACTGCTGACGATCCAGGGTGTACTGGCGCGCCGTGTGCCAGCAAAACTCCGCGGCCCCCAGTGCGCCCCAGGAGATCCCATAGCGTGCCGAGTTCAAACAGGTGAACGGACCTTTCAGGCCTCGCACATCGGGAAAGATGTTCTCTTCAGGCACAAACACGTTATCCATGACGATTTCGCCGGTAATAGAAGCGCGCAGACCGACCTTGCCGTGGATCACCGGCGCACTGAGGCCCTTCCAGCCCTTTTCCAGGACAAAACCGCGAATATCGCCGGCATCATCCTTCCCCCAGACCACAAATACATCGGCAATCGGACTGTTGGTGATCCACATCTTGCTGCCGGTAAGGCTGTAGCCACCCTCTACCTTGCGCGCACGCGTGATCATCGCGCCCGGGTCAGAACCATGGTTTGGCTCGGTCAGGCCAAAACAACCGATCCACTCGCCGGAGGCCAGCTTGGGCAAATATTTCTGCTTTTGGGCTTCGGTGCCAAATTCATTGATAGGCACCATGACCAGGGATGACTGCACGCTCATCATCGAACGGTAACCAGAGTCGACACGCTCGACTTCACGAGCAATCAGCCCATAGCTGACATAGTTCAGACCACTTCCGCCGTACTGTTCCGGGATCATGGCACCCAGCAGGCCGGTTTCGCCCATTTCACGGAAAATCGCAGGATCGGTCTTTTCATGGCGGAAGGCTTCAAGCACACGCGGCGCCAGCTTGTGCTGGGCAAATTGCTCGGCACTGTCGCGCACCATGCGCTCTTCTTCAGTGAGCTGTTGATCCAGCAGCAGTGGATCGATCCAGTTGAAGCTTGCCTTACCACCCATGAGTGAGTCCTCGCGAGAAAATCAAAAGTCGTGCATGGAGCCTAGGCCGGACAGGCGAGGAGGGCAAACGAGGTTTTTGCATAGCCTTGTGCTAATTTCTCACTTCGTAAAGATTTAAAAGGGCATTTTTGCCTTTTATTAGTGAGGGTACGGTACATGCGCAGGAAAATCCCCAGCACCACGGCCTTGGTCAGCTTTGAAGCCGCCGCCCGTCACGAGAGCTTTACCAAGGCGGCGCAGGAGCTTTCCATTACCCAGGGCGCCATATGCCGACAGATTGCCAGCCTTGAAGAGTTTTTGAGTGTCGAGCTGTTTCGACGCTCGCGCCGTGGCGTCAAACTGACTGAGGCCGGACTTTCCTACAGTCGCAGGGTCGCGGCGCAACTGGACGCCGTTGAACGTGACACGCTATCGGTGATGGGCCAACAGGGTGCCAACGTCATCGAACTGGCGGTGGTGCCCACATTTGGCACTCAATGGCTGATTCCACGTCTCAGGGATTTCCAGCAACAACATCCCGAAGTCACGGTAAACCTGACCAACCGCACGCGCCCATTCCTGTTTGCCGACACCGAGTTCGATGCCGCGATCTATTTCGGGGATGCCGACTGGTCAGGGACCGAATCCCACCGATTAATGGGAGAAAACCCACTCCCGGTATGTAGCCCGCGATTACTTGAGAACCGAGCGCACTTCAGCGCAGAAGAAATTGCCGAGCTGCCGCTACTTCAACAAACCACTCGACCCTACGCGTGGCGCCAATGGTTCAATGCCCAGCACCTGAACATCCCTCGCGACATGACAGGCCCACGATACGAGCTATTCTCCATGTTGTCGCAAGCGGCCATGCATGACATGGGCATTGCGCTGATTCCGCCGTTCCTGATTCAAAAAGAGCTGAGCGACAAACAACTGGTGATCGCCAATCCACAAACATTAAGCAGCACCAAGGCGTATTACCTGATGATTCCCGAGCGAAAGGTCGAATCCGCGTCTTTACACGCATTCAGAGACTGGTTGATCGACCAGTCGCACCGCTACACCCTGCATTTTTAAAGGACTCATGGCTTTGCTGACCCTGTAGTCAACTATTATAAGACCCTACAGATATACGTATTTGTCGCAATTATGCAGACTGTACCTATCTGGCAAAAAACCTCCTCCAAGCCATGAGCCATAAGGCTTCCAGCGACAATCACGGTTCCATAACCGACCATTCATATCAGCGATGGTAAAAAAACCTTTTTTTTGGGAATGCCCATAATTTATTGTATTTAAAAGGTTAATTCCCAGTGATTGCGACAATCAGTCACAGGGTGACTTGTAGTTAATTTTTCGTCACCCGTCATAATCCCTTGAAGGTCGTAAAGTTCGCCTGCAAAATGCCGCGCCCCGCTGTCATTTAAGCGGGATCGTGCTGATCGGCCGCCCCAGATGTGCCACTCACGGTGCACTGGCCTTTTTACAAAAATCAAAAGCAAAAAGATCATGCAGGAGATTTGACGTGCACATTGGTGTTCCTCTCGAAACCCAGACCGGTGAAACGCGGGTTGCTGCAACCCCGGAAACCATCAAGAAACTGATCGGCCAGGGCCATAAGGTCACTGTACAAAGCGGGGCGGGCATTAATGCCAGCGTCGTCGACAGTGCTTATGAAACGGCGGGCGCAACCATTGGCAGTGCCAGCGACGCATTCGGTGCCGAACTGATTCTCAAGGTGGTCGCGCCCAGCGATAGCGAACTGACGCTGATTAAAAGCGGCACCGTGTTGGTGGGCATGCTCAATCCGTTCAGCAACGAAACCATCACCCGACTGGCCGAACACGGCATCACCGCCTTCGCCCTCGAGGCCGCGCCGCGCACCTCCCGCGCACAAAGCCTGGACGTGTTGTCTTCCCAGGCCAACATCGCCGGCTACAAGGCGGTGCTTTTGGCCGCCCATCACTATCCACGCTTCATGCCGATGCTGATGACCGCGGCAGGTACCGTGAAAGCGGCGCGCGTGCTGATCCTCGGGGCCGGCGTCGCGGGCTTGCAGGCGATCGCCACGGCCAAACGCCTGGGTGCGGTGATCGAAGCCTCCGATGTGCGTCCGGCGGTGAAGGAACAAATCGAATCCCTGGGTGCGAAGTTCGTCGATGTGCCGTACGAAACCGATGAGGAGCGCGAATGCGCCGTCGGCGTCGGCGGCTACGCGCGGCCCATGCCCAGCAGCTGGATGCAGCGCCAGGCCCTGGCCGTACATGAGCGCGCCAAACAAGCCGACATCGTCATCACCACCGCGCTGATTCCCGGCCGCAAGGCGCCAACACTGCTGAGCGCCGAGACCGTCGCGCAGATGAAACCTGGCTCGGTGGTCATCGACCTCGCCGCAGCCCAGGGCGGCAACTGCCCACTGACCGTCGCTGACCAGGTCGTGGTGGCGCATGGCGTGACCATTTGCGGGCCTACCAACCTGGCCGGCGCCGTCGCGGCCGATGCCTCGGCTCTTTATGCGCGCAACCTGCTGGACTTCCTGAAACTGCTGTTCACCAAGGAAGGGCAGTTTGAAATCAACCTCGAAGACGACATCGTCGCCGCGTGCCTGATGTGCCGCGACGGCCAAGTCATCCGCAAAAACGCCTAAGCAGGGATTCAGACGATGGAAGAGCTTATCTCCCCCGGTATCTACAACCTGATCATCTTCGTGCTGGCGATTTATGTCGGTTACCACGTGGTCTGGAACGTCACCCCCGCGCTGCACACGCCATTGATGGCGGTGACCAACGCGATTTCAGCGATTGTCATCGTTGGCGCCATGCTCGCTGCCGCGCTGACCGTCACGCCGCTGGGCAAGACCATGGGCACGCTGGCCGTAGCCCTGGCCGCGGTAAACGTATTCGGCGGCTTCCTGGTGACTCGCCGCATGCTTGAGATGTTCAAGAAAAAAGCCCCGAAAGCCGTAAAAGAAGAGGCGCCCAAGTAATGAGCATGAACCTTGTCACGACGCTCTACCTGATCGCGTCAATCTGCTTTATCCAGGCCCTCAAAGGCCTGTCGCACCCGACCACCTCCCGACGCGGCAACCTGTTTGGCATGCTCGGCATGGCATTGGCGGTGCTCACCACCGTCGGCCTGATTTATAAGCTGGGCGCGGAACTCGCCACCGCCGGCATCGGCTATGTGATCGTCGGCCTGCTGATCGGCGGCACCGCCGGCTCGATCATGGCCAAGCGCGTAGAAATGACCAAGATGCCAGAGCTGGTGGCCTTCATGCACAGCATGATCGGTCTGGCCGCAGTGTTTATCGCCATCGCGGCGGTGGTCGAGCCGCAATCGCTGGGCATCGTCAAACTGCTGGGAGATCCGATTCCGGCGGGCAACCGCCTGGAGCTGTTCCTCGGTGCCGCGATCGGCGCTATCACCTTCTCCGGGTCGGTCATCGCTTTCGGTAAACTCTCCGGCAAGTACAAGTTCCGCCTGTTCCAGGGCGCACCGGTACAGTTCGGCGGCCAGCACAAGTTGAACCTGGTATTGGGCCTGGCCACCCTGGGCCTGGGCCTGGTGTTCATGTTCACCGGCAACCTCAGCGCCTTCGCGCTGATGCTCGCGCTGGCGTTCGTGCTCGGGGTGCTGATCATCATCCCGATTGGCGGCGCCGACATGCCGGTGGTGGTCTCGATGCTCAACAGCTATTCGGGCTGGGCGGCGGCCGGTATCGGCTTCTCGCTGAACAACTCGATGCTGATCATCGCCGGCTCCCTGGTGGGCTCGAGCGGTGCGATCCTCTCGTACATCATGTGCAAGGCGATGAACCGCTCCTTCTTTAATGTATTGCTGGGTGGTTTCGGCAATACCGCGGAGGCTGCCGGCCCGGCAGGCTCGAAAGAGGCGCGTCCGGTGAAGTCCGGTTCGGCTGACGACGCCACGTTCCTGCTGACCAACGCCGACACCGTGATCATCGTTCCCGGCTACGGCCTGGCGGTCGCACGGGCACAGCACGCGCTGAAAGAGCTGACCGAGAAGCTGACTCATCACGGCGTAACCGTGAAGTACGCGATCCACCCGGTTGCCGGTCGCATGCCCGGGCACATGAACGTGTTGCTGGCCGAGGCAGAAGTGCCTTACGACCAAGTGTTCGAGATGGAGGACATCAACTCCGAGTTCGGCCAGGCCGATGTGGTGCTGGTGCTCGGCGCCAACGACGTGGTCAACCCCGCAGCGAAGAACGATCCAAAGTCGCCGATTGCCGGCATGCCGATCCTCGAAGCGTTCAAGGCCAAGACCATCATCGTCAACAAGCGTTCGATGGCCAGCGGTTATGCCGGCCTGGATAACGAACTGTTCTACCTGGACAAGACCATGATGGTCTTCGGCGACGCCAAGAAAGTCATCGAAGATATGGTCAAGGCCGTCGAATAAACACTGCTCCAGCGCAATACCCCAAACCCCGGCCTGCAGTAGGCTGGGGTTTTTTATTAACGGAAAAAACCCGACCAAAGGCTCTAAATCGCTGCCTGGCATTCGACCATGGTAGCGGGACGAAATCTTTTGAAATCACTAGACTGCCCACCTTGCTTCCGTTGCCCGAGATAACCATCCATGTACCGTGATCGTATCCGCTTGCCTTCGCTGTTGAACAAGGTCATGAGCGCCGCCGAGACTGCCGCCCTGATCGAGGACGGCATGACCGTCGGCATGAGCGGCTTTACCCGCGCCGGTGAAGCCAAGGCCGTGCCCCACGCCCTGGCCGAGCGGGCAAAGACCTCGCCACTGAAAATCACCTTGATGACCGGCGCCAGCCTGGGCAACGACCTGGACAAACAACTCACCGAAGCCGGCGTGCTGTCGCGGCGCATGCCGTTCCAGGTGGACAGCACCTTACGCAAGGCCATCAACGCTGGCGACGTCATGTTCATCGATCAGCACCTGTCGGAAACCGTCGAGCAGTTGCGCAATAATCAGCTCAAGTTGCCGGACATTGCCGTGATCGAGGCCGTGGCCATTACCGAGCAAGGCCATATCGTACCGACCACCTCGGTAGGCAACTCGGCCAGCTTCGCGATTTTCGCCAAACAGGTAATCATTGAGATCAACCTGGCGCATAACCCGAACCTGGAAGGCCTGCACGACATTTATATCCCGACCTACCGGCCCACTCGCACGCCGATCCCGCTGGTCAAGGTCGACGATCGTATCGGCAGCACCGCAATCCCGATTCCGCCGGAGAAAATCGTCGCCATCGTCGTCACCAATCAGGCCGACTCCGCCTCCACCGTCACCCCACCCGACAGCGATACCCAGTGGATCGCCAATCATTTGATCAACTTCCTCAAGCAGGAAGTTGACGCAGGCCGCATGACCAACAAGCTCGGCCCGCTGCAGGCGGGTATCGGCAATATTGCCAACGCGGTGATGTGCGGTCTGATCGAGTCGCCTTTCGAAGACCTGAGCATGTACTCCGAAGTGCTCCAGGATTCGACGTTTGACCTGATCGATGCGGGCAAACTGAGTTTCGCCTCCGGCAGTTCCATCACCTTGTCGGAACGGCGCAATGCCGACGTATTCGGCAACCTGGAACGCTACAAGGACAAACTCGTGCTGCGCCCACAGGAAATCTCCAACCACCCCGAAGTGGTACGGCGCCTGGGCATCATCGGCATCAACACCGCGCTGGAGTTCGACATCTACGGCAACGTCAACTCCACCCACATTTGCGGTACGCGGATGATGAACGGCATCGGCGGTTCGGGGGATTTCGCTCGGAATGCGCACTTGGCGATCTTTGTGACCAAGTCGATTGCCAAGGGCGGGGCGATTTCCAGCGTGGTACCGATGGTCAGCCATGTCGACCACACTGAACATGACGTCGACATCCTGGTGACCGAAGTCGGCCTGGCCGACCTGCGCGGCCTGGCCCCACGGGAGCGAGCACGCGTGATCATCGACAACTGCGTGCACCCTGACTATCGCGAGGCGCTGAACAACTACTTCACAGCAGCCTGCGCAATAGGTGGCCACACCCCACACATCCTGCGCGACGCCCTGAGTTGGCATATCAATCTGGAAGAAACCGGGCATATGCTCAAGGCGTAATTGAATCAGAACCGGGCGGATGCAAATACAGGGGTGTCCGCCTTGCCACATCGACGCACTCAATGACAAAAACTGTACTGCTGTACCGGTCTTTTCTGACAGAAAGGTCTTACTCAACCCCACCAAAACACCTAAAACGCACCATTTAAGTGCCGATAGGTACAGTTTGCCCATTTTCGTACAGTACAGCCGCTATAAACAGTTAACTGGCCCCTCACAATACAGGTGAACTGTATCTAGAGAGTCTTGCGCCGGAGGAGGATCATTGGCATCAGTTAAACCACTACCTAATCCCGCCACAAGCGGAAGGATGTCATCATGGAACGTACACTCAGTTCCGAACTGTTCTTCGAAGAAAAAGCTGTAAACACCCAGGCTTCCCTGCCTCTGCGCGTTCTCGCCAACCTGATGTTGTGGCAGCGCCGCATCTCCAGCCGCCATCAACTGGCTCGTCTGGACTCGCGTCTGCTGGCTGATGCCGGGATTAGCGAAGCTCAACGCTACGAAGAGCTGAGCAAGCCGTTCTGGCGCTGATTTAGCGCTTGCTGGCCCTGACCTGCCGGGTCCACCGCCAGCACCCCGAATTGTTATGGCAAAACCCGCTCCGGGTAACCGGATGCGGGTTTTGTTGTTTCTGGGCAGTGGAAAAACCAGATGACTCGCGTGGCCAGCTTCTCGACAAGTACAATTTTAAAAATATCAATTTATACAAGTACAGTTTGCCTTGCAGAATGTTTACCGCTCCAGCTGGCTGCCAAAGAACAACTTCCCACCTCGAGCTACCCGAACCGACAAGTGCCAGCTAATATCCTGTCATCATGTGGCGAACCCTGTAGAACGCGCGTCTGATGCCAATAGCAACAACGCCCCGCTCACAGCGGCGGCTGTGCGCCACCTTCTTCGTTCATACTCAGGAGTCATCCCATGTCCCGTCTACGCCTGCTAAGCGCCGCTGCCTTACTGACCCTGGCTGCCAACGCCAGTGCCTCGAGCTTCATCATGACCACTGACTCGATCGTCGGCGCGTTGAAAGCCACATCTGACGCCTCCTCTGATGCCACATCCTCCCTGCGCGACAATAAAGTCGTGCGCGCCGCCCGTGATGACGCTGCCAGCTTCGTTGCCAGCGAAGGCGCGATTCGCGGTGTGAAGCTGGAAAGCGCGCTGGCGCAGATCCGCCAACAAGCGCCGCAACTGAACACCGCCACCGACGTGCAATTGGCCCAGGCAATCCTGGCTATCTGATCGCAGACAGGGAATCGGGGAGCGCTCGCCGCTCCCCGAAGCCTCGGCGCTGGCTCTCGTACGGGCATTGCGCTAGCCTTGGCGCTCGTTTTCAATTGTCGAGTCCCATGGCTTTTTCATACCGTTTGTTGATTGCTCCCGCGTTGTTTGCCGTGTGCTGGTCGGGTTCGGCGCAAGCCTTTGACCTGTCGACCCAAAGCGTCGTGGTCAGCGCTTACGCCACCAGTAAAGTCACCTCCGCTCCTTTCGACCGTAAACGGATTCTGGCGGCCCAGGATGACGCAGCCGCGTTCATTGCCACTGACGGTCAATGGCGGGGCGCCCGACTGGAGTCGGCACTGAATTATTTGCGCGCAAGCCAACCAAAACTTAAGTCCAGTGACCTTGAACTGGCCGAAGCAATTCTCGTCCAATAACCATCTTTGTCTTTCGGAGTCATCCCATGCGTAGCCCGCTGATCGCTGCCGCCCTCGGCCTGGTGTTGTTGGCTGATGTCGCCCAGGCGCAAACCCTGGTGGCCACCAGTAACATCATCGTTCGTGCCTTTGGCCGCACCATTGATTTCACTTCAGATACCACCACCTCCATCCGCGACTCCAAAGTCGTACGTGAGGCCCACGATGACGCGGCCAGCTTCGTCGCCACCGATGGCGGCATTCGCGGCGCTCGACTGGAAGCTGCTTTCGATACCCTGCGAACTCGCGTGCCGCAAGCCCGCGACGCCAGCGATCAGGTACTTGCAGAAGCCATCCTCGCATTGTGAGGCGTTTCGCTGCCTGGTTACTGGCCGCAAGCGTGCTGCTGTTTGGTGGCACCGCTCAGGCCGAGCTGCAACTCAAGCTCAAGACCGATGGCTTGAGCCGCGCCGAACAACAGGCCAGCCAAGCGCTGCTCGATGAAGCCATGCAGGCCCTGCCGCCACGCTTTATTGCGCAACTCGACCGGCGGATTGAGGTCAGTTGGACCGACGATATGCCAGGTAATGCCTATGGACAGGCTTCGCTGGTCTCTGAACTGAACCTCAATCATAAGTTGCTGGCCAGCCTGACTGACGGCAGCGCCGCCACCCGGAAAACTCATCGCCCCCACGGCACCGTGCGCCAGGAAATGCTCGCCACCGTGCTGCATGAGCTGACCCATATCTATGACCGTGCGCGCCTGTGGCCAACTGCCGAGCGCTCGCTGATCCGTCGCTGCAGTCGCCAGAACAACGTCACCGGCCTGATTGGCTTGCCCGATCAATGCCGTGGCCAGAACGACCGCCGCTTTACCCTCAGTGATGATCCACGCTTGCTGGACCTGGCCGGCTGGCCGCAGTACGTCGGTCGTCGTGGTGCGCGTGAGCAGCACAACCGACAAGTGGCCCGCAGTCCAGACCTCTATGAGATCACCAATCCCAAGGAATTTGTCGCGGTCAACATGGAGTACTTCCTCCTCGACCCGAGCTACGCCTGCCGTCGACCCGCGCTGTATCGGTATTACCAGGCACATTTCGGGTGGGCGCCGCCCATCAAGGACACCTGCGCGAAAACGTTCGCCTTCCTCAACGCGGGCAACGATTTTGCCAAGACGCCATTGGGCCAGGTCGATCCTGAACGGGTCTATGCCATCGATTACCTGCTGGCCGAAGCCAACCAGAACCTGGTGAGCCGCTGGGGCCACAGCATGCTGCGCCTGGTGATTTGCGCGCCTGGCCGGCCACGCGGTCCGGATTGCCGCCTGGATCTGGACCAGCACCTGGTGCTGTCCTACCGCGCGTTCGTCGGCGACGTACAGTTGTCGAGTTGGGACGGTTTAGTGGGTAAGTACCCATCGCGGCTGTTCATATTGCCTTTGGCCCAAGTCATCGACGAATACACCAAGACCGAACTGCGCGGCCTGGCATCCGTACCGCTGATCCTCACACGCCAGGAGATCAATGACACCGTCGAGCATGCTGCCGAAATGCACTGGAGCTACGACGGCAATTACTACTTCCTGTCCAACAACTGTGCAGTGGAAGGCCTGAAACTGTTACGCAGCGGCAGCGCCAATCCGCGCTTGACCGCTCTGGACAACATCACCCCCAACGGCTTGCTGGAGGTCCTCGCGGCCCGTGGCCTGGCCGACACCAGCGTACTCGACGACCGTCGCGAGGCCTTGCGTCTGGGCTACCATTTCGACTCCTTCCGCGAGCGCTACCAGGCGATGTTCGAGGTCTTGCGCAAGCGTTTGCCGATCAAGCAAACCCAGGTCGAAGATTGGCTGGCGTTGAGCGCCGAGCAACGTCGTCCCTGGTTCGCCCAGGCTGACTTGCGCACCAGCGCCGCGTTATTGCTCCTGGAGCAGGCCAGCTTTCGCAAACAGTTGATGCTCGCCCAGGACGAGGTCAAGCAACGCTACCTCGGTGCCCGGGAGCTGAAGAACGGCGGCATGGACAAGGCGAATGCGACCTTGCAGCAGATCCTCGCCAACAGCGGCTTCCTCAGTCGCCCGGCGGAACTGCTCGACAGCAGCGGTTATGGCCTGCCGCAGCCCAAGGAATGGCAGCGGCTGGAATCGCAAAGCGCTGTGCGCCAGAAACAACTGCAATCGCTGACCGGCGAGCTGGATAAAGAGGTGAGGGCGCTGCTCGAGCCTTCACGCGCGGCCGAGATTGCTGCCTGCGAGGCCAACCTCAAACAGGTCGGCGAACATCTGCGGGCATTGCACAAGGCCGCCGGCGGCCTGCAACTTCCCTGAAAACCGCGCCCGGCACTTCCTCGCCGGTAGCGTCTTGAATCACGCCAGGCACGCGTAAGCACCGAGCCCTGGCGAAGCTGCGTCAGCGGACACCTGACACACCGCCAGCGCAGCCTCGCCAGGGCTCGACAGCGGCTACGGGTTAACTTATGCAGCGAAAGCTGGCTGAAAGCTTGCGCGATTAGGATCGCCTTCACTACCGGCGACAGACCGGTTGGCCACCCGGAGTGTTTCAGCGCTCTGGGGCCCAATTTACAACAACAATGGTGATTCTGATGTCTGCACGTACCCGCCTGTTTATCTCGACTCCCCCCGTACGCCTCGCGCTTTTCGTTCTGCGCTGACCGTCCCCGGTTCGCCATTCCCTAGTCGCGCTACGCCTGGAGTATTCCTATGCTGACTTTCCTTGGCTTTGCCATGGTCATCACGTTCATGTTCCTGATCATGACCAAGCGCCTGTCCGCGCTGATTGCCTTGATCATTATCCCGATCCTGTTCGCGCTGTTCGGTGGCTTTGCGCCGAAGATCGGCCCGATGATGCTCGAGGGCATCACCAAGCTGGCGCCGACTGGCGTGATGTTGATGTTCGCCATCCTGTATTTTGCCCTGATGATCGACTCCGGCCTGTTCGACCCGGCCGTGCGCAAGATCCTCAAGCTGGTCAAGGGTGACCCGCTGAAAGTCTCGGTCGGCACCGCGGTGCTGGCGCTGGTGGTGTCGCTGGACGGTGACGGCGCCACCACTTACATGATCTGCGTGGCGGCCATGCTGCCGTTGTACAAACGCATTGGCATGAGCCCACGGATCATGGCCGGCCTGATCATCCTTGCCGGCGGCGTGATGAACATGACCCCGTGGGGCGGTCCGACCGCGCGTGCCGCCAGTGCGCTGCACGTGGACCCATCGGATATTTTCGTACCGATGATCCCCGCCATGCTCGCCGGTGTCCTGGCGATCCTGGTGATTTCCTATATGTACGGCAAACGTGAGCGCGCACGTCTCGGCGAATTGCATCTGCTGGGTGATGAGGTCGACCACAACGAAATCAGCGTCTCGCAATTTCCGAATGCTCGCCGCCCGAAACTGATCTGGTTCAACGGCGTCCTGACTCTGGCCCTGATGTGCACCCTGATTGCCGGCCTGCTGCCGTTGCCGGTGCTGTTCATGGTGGCGTTCAGTATCGCGATGATCGTGAACTACCCGTGCCTGCAACAACAGAAAGACCGCGTCGCCGCCCACGCAGGCAGCGTGCTGGCCGTGGTTGGCCTGATATTCGCCGCCGGTATCTTCACAGGCATCCTGTCGGGCACCGGCATGGTCGATGCCATGTCCAAGAGCCTGCTGGCGGTCATCCCTGAAGCCTTGGGCCCGTACCTGGCGGTGATCACCGCGCTGGTAAGCATGCCGTTCACCTTCTTCATGTCCAACGATGCGTTCTACTACGGCGTACTGCCGGTACTGGCCGAAGCCGCCAGCCACTACGGCATTACCGCCGTGGAAATGGCCCGCGCCTCGATCGTCGGCCAACCCGTGCATTTGCTCAGCCCGCTGGTACCCTCGACTTACTTGCTGGTGGCCCTGGCCGGTATCGAATTCGGCGATCACCAGCGCTTCACCCTGAAGTGGGCAGTGCTGGTATGCCTGTGCATAATGGTCGCCGCATTGCTGATGGGGATTTTTCCGCTGTTCAGCGCTCTATAATCGTAACAACCCACTGCGCCGGCCTGACTGCCGGCGCGGTCTAACACTCGCTCAAAGGAATACACATGGAATGGCTGACCAATCCGGAAATCTGGATTGCCTTCTTCACCCTGACGGCTCTTGAGATCGTTCTGGGCATCGATAACATCATCATGATTTCAATCCTGGTCAGCCGCATGCCCAAGCATATGCAGGCGCGTACCCGGATTTTCGGCCTGGCCCTGGCCATGATCACGCGGATCCTGTTGCTGCTGTCGATCACCTGGGTCATGCAACTGACCGCAGACTTGTTCACCGTCGCCGGCCAAGGCATTTCCGGACGCGACCTGATCCTGTTCTTCGGCGGCCTGTTCCTGCTGTGGAAAAGCTCCCAGGAGATGTACCACGCCCTGGAAGGTGAAGACGAAACCCACGACGAGCCGACAGGCAAAGGTGGCAAGTTCATCTACACCATCATCCAGATCGCGATCATCGATATTGTTTTCTCGCTGGACTCGGTCATCACTGCCGTAGGTATGGTTTCCCACGTACCGGTCATGGTCGCCGCCATTGTCGTCGCCGTTCTGGTGATGATGCTGGCCGCGGGGACTATCAGCGCGTTCATCGACAAGCACCCGTCGCTGAAAATGCTCGCCCTGTCGTTCCTGCTGGTCGTGGGTACGGTGCTGATCGCCGAATCCTTCGATGTTCACGTGCCAAAAGGCTACGTCTACTTCGCCATGGCGTTCTCGCTGGCGGTAGAGGCCATCAATATCAAGATGCGCACTGCCATCGCGAAGAAGAAAAAACAGCAAGATCCAGTGAAGCTGCGCAAGGATATCCCGGGCCAATAAACCCGCAGTCCCGGTAGGAGCGAGGGCGACGCCTGGTTCGCGCTCGTGCCGGACCTCAACGATGACGTGTGCTGTCTGATTCAACGCGCCGTCCTTGAGGTCTTCGCGAGCACGCTCGCGCCTACACAGGGCTCGGCTCAGGTGCGCCTGTAGGAGCAAGCTTGCTCGCGAAGGTCGTTAACGATGACACGGGAAATCTGACAATTCGCGGCGTCCTCAGGTTTTTCGCGAGCAAGCTCGCTCCTACAGGGGTTTCTGGGGGCTGTAGAAATCCAGTTTGATGACCGTTTTGTTTCAAGCTATGCGATGCTGGCGCAAAGCCCATTCGCCAACTACAGCTTAAATACAAGACGTAGAGCGGCACGCGGTAACTTTTCGTTGCTCCAGTGGAGCACACAACACAGGGGGGCCGAGCATGCTGACCCTGCTCAATCTGCTTTCCGCCGTGACCCTGCTGATCTGGGGCACGCACATCGTCCGAACCGGCATCCTGCGGGTTTACGGTTCCAATCTGCGCCAGGTCATCGGACAGAACATGGCCAAGCGCTGGCTGGCGTTCATTGCCGGGATCCTGGTCACCGCCATGGTGCAGAGCAGTAACGCCACGGCCATGCTGGTGACCTCGTTTGTCGGCCAGGGCCTGATGGGACTGACGCCGGCCCTGGCTACCATGCTCGGCGCCGACGTCGGTACGGCGCTGATGGCGCGGGTACTGACCTTTGACCTGTCCTGGCTGTCACCGCTACTGATCTTTCTCGGCGTGATCTTCTTCCTGTCCCGCAAGCAAACGCGCGCCGGACAAATGGGCCGGGTCGGCATCGGTTTGGGTCTGATCATTCTCGCGCTGCAACTGATCGTCGAAGCGGCGGGGCCGATTACCCACGCCCAAGGTGTCAAAGTCGTGTTCGCCTCGTTGACCGGCGATATTCTGCTGGATGCGTTGATCGGCGCCTTGTTCGCAATGATTTCCTACTCCAGCCTGGCCGCTGTCCTGCTGACCGCAACCCTGGCGGGCGCCGGTGTGATTGGCCTGCACGTGGCCATCGGGCTGGTGATCGGAGCCAACATCGGCAGCGGGGTGCTGGCGTTCCTCAGCACCAATATGCAAAACGCCGCCGGGCGCCAGGTGGCCCTGGGCAGCCTGCTGTACAAGCTGATCGGTTTGCTGCTGATCATCCCGGTCCTTGATCCACTGGCCGCATGGCTCGACACTCTGGACTACAGCGCCCAAGGCATGGTCATCACCTTTCACCTGCTCTACAACGTAATCCGTTGCCTGATCCTGCTGCCCACCATCGGCCCCATGGCACGCCTGTGCGCCTGGCTGCTGCCGGAACGACCCGAAGCCAATGGCCTGGCCAGGCCTCGGCATCTCGACGCGACGGCGTTGACCACTCCCAGCCTGGCCTTGGCCAACGCGGTCCGGGAAACCCTGCGCCTGGGAGACTTGATCGACACCATGTTGACCTCAATGCTGGAGGTGCTACGCGGCAAACAAACCGCCATCAACCAGGAGATGCGCAGCCTCAGCGATGATGTCGAAGCGCTTTACAGCGCGATCAAACTCTATCTGGCGCAAATGCCCCGCGAAGACCTCAGCGAGCAAGACAGTCGGCGCTGGGCCGAGATCATCGAGCTGTCAATCAACCTCAAGCTGGCCGGCGATTTGATCGAGCGCATGCTGCGCAAGGTCCAGCAGCAGAAAACCTCACAGCGCCGCTCGTTTTCCGACGTCGGCCTGGAAGAGCTGGCAGGCTTGCACAGCCAGTTGATCGCCAATCTGCGCCTGGGCCTGACGGTGTTCCTCAGCGCCGACCCGGAAAGCGCCCGGCAATTGTTACGCGAGAAGCGTCGCTTCCGCGCCCAGGAAAGACGCCTGGCCCATGCCCACGTCAGCCGCCTGCAACGCAAAATCGTGCAAAGCCTCGAGACCAGCTCCCTGCACCTGGAGCTGATTGCCGACATGAAACGCCTGAACTCACTGTTCTGCAGCAGTGCCTATGTGGTGCTGGAAACCTCCGAAACCGGCGCGCTGGCCGTGGACAATATCATCGACATCACGCATTCGCCCTGAACGTACAGCGGCGCGTGAAGTCAGTTAACAATCGACCTCACTCGCCAGGAAGCCAGTTATGCGTCGCCTGTTATTCGCCTGCCTGCTCATCGGCTCGGCACATGCCTTTGCCTTTGATCGCTTGCAGGTCGAAGGTTATATGTTGCCCAACGGCCTGCAGTTGTTGCTCAAACCCGGCGCCGAGCGCGGTCACGTCGCCATCCGCCTGGTGGTCGGCGTTGGCCTGGATGACTTCAGCTGTGAAAACAAGGAGCTGCCCCATCTGTTGGAACACCTGCTGTTCAGCGGTATCGACGGCGGCGGCGAGGGCGAGCTGGAAGAGCAGATGCAAGCCTTGGGGGGTGAGTGGAACGCCTACACCAGTAACGCCGACACCACCTTTGTCATCGAAGCCCCGGCCCGTAACCAGCGCAAGGTGCTGGACCTGTTGCTGGCAATCCTGACCCGTACCGAGCTGAGTGACGCGGCCATCCACACCGCCAAACAGGTGGTGGAGCGCGAAGACGGCGGCCATTACTCACACTTGCAGCGCTTGCTGGATCGCCAGGACCTGGGCCACGACGCCAGCAACCAACTGGCCGTGGAGTTGGGTCTCAAGTGTGCCGAACGGGCAGAGGTCAGCCACTTGACCCGCGCCCAACTGGAGAAGGTGCGCCAGGACTGGTACGCCCCGAACAACATGACCCTGATCATCGTCGGCGATCTCGACAAGCTGCTGCCTGCCTATCTGGAGCGAACCTATGGCCAGCTGGAGCCGGTAGAGCCCAGCGAACATCGCCTCCTTGCGCAAATCGAGCACGCCGCAGCCATCCGTCGCGACCTGATCCGTGGCTGGGTCGGCGATAGCGCCAAACTGCACTGGCTGTTCCCCGAACCGGTACTCGACGATCAGCACGACGCGACTTACGACCTGCTCAAGGACTATCTGGATTGGACCTTGTATCGTCATCTTCGCCTGCAGCATGGCCTGTCCTACGGACCCGGCAGCGAACGCGAGGTGCTCGGCGGCGTCGGTTTCATGAGCCTCAAGGCCGACCTGCAGCGCGACGAGCTGCCCGAGGCCGAACGTGTCCTGGAAGCCCTCAAGGCCCGGTTGCTCAGGGAGGGACTCGACCCGGCGACTTTCATCCGCCTGCAACAGGCCGCCATCGCCCGCCAGGCCTGGGCTGTGCAAGGTAACAGCGCCCTGGCCGATTATTATTGGAGCGCGGCCGGCGACTACCACGATGGTCGCTTCAGTGACCCGGCCAAACGCATTAAAGCCGTCAGCCTGGAACAAACCAATCAGGCCATGCGCCAACTCTTCAATCAGCCCGGCTACTGGCGCATCGAAAAGCCGCTGTTCAGCTATGACGCCCTGGGCTGGATGGCCGCGGGTGCGCTGGGGTTGATAGCCATTGGTGTGTTTGGCGTGCGCCGTTATCGCAAAGCAGTTGCGCGATGACACCCCAATGCAACGGCTAAGACGTTATTCTGTCTGGGATTTTTCCTATCAAGCCTGTGAACCGCCGAATGCCTAACCTGACCCATTACATCCAGCGCCTCCTCGAACTGATCAAGCGCTATCCCGGGGTGATCGCACTCGGCGGTTTTATCTCGGGGGTGGGCAGTTTCATCCTCGTCGATCGCCAACAAGGCATGGCCAGTTGGATCGCCATCATCATGCTGGTGAGCTGGTTATGGCTGATGCTGGAAAACAGCTTCACCCAGTTGTTCAGCAAAGTCTTCAATCGAGAAATTCCCGAGCCGCTGCTGCGCTACGCCACGCAGATGATTCACCAGGAAAGCCTGTTTTTTGTGCTGCCATTCTTTTTCGTCACCACGACCTGGAACAGCAGCCAGTCGATTTTCACCGGGCTGTTGGGCGCAGCCGCGCTGGTATCGATCATCGACCCGCTGTACTACAAATGGCTGGCCCCCAAGCGCTCGCTGTTTTTAGCGTTGCACACCCTGACACTGTTTGCCGCTTTGCTCACCGCATTGCCGATCATCCTGCACCTGACCACCGCCGAGAGTTACAAGTTGGCCCTCGGCGTGGCGATGCTGTTGTCGATCCCCAGCCTGGCGGTGAGCCTGCCGCTGCGCAGCGTGCGTGGGTGGCTGATGCTATTGGGCGTCACCGCGGCCATCGGTTGCGCCGGCTGGTTCCTGCGCAGTTGGGTACCACCGGCCACGCTGTGGATGACCGAGGTCGCAATCAGCACGCAACTGCAGGATCGCACCCCGGGAGATGACCTCAAGGAAGTCAGCGCCAGTCAACTGCGCAGCAGCGGACTGTATGCCTACACCGCGATCAACGCGCCACGCGGGCTGGACGAACGCATTTACCATGTCTGGCAGTTCAACGGTAAAGAGGTCGATCGCATTGCCCTGGATATCCACGGCGGCCGAAAGGAAGGCTATCGGGCCTGGACCCATAAGCAGAACTTCCCGCCAGATGCAGCGGGGCGCTGGCAAGTGCGCGTGTTGACCGAGGACGGGCAAGTGATCGGCGTGCTGCGATTTAAAGTCACTGACACAGCACAAACGTACACGCCAAAGTAAGCTGGATCGTGCTATTACCTAGGCTTTGTGGAATAGCCAAACAAGCTCGGAGCTTATGACCAGTAGCACAACGCCCGGCGACGCTCACCTGGATGCGTCCACCCAGCCTCCCCGACTCAGGGTTACCGGGGACTGGACGCTGCTGCACTACGCGGCCCTGAAAAAACACTCGGAAAAGCTCGACGGCCAATACGACGCCAGCACGCGCATTGACTTGAACGGCCTGGGCGCCCTCGACACCGCCGGCGCCTCGCTGTTGGTTGAGCTGCTAGGACCCGAGCGCATCGAGCACTGCACCGAGCAGTCCGACTGCAGCCTGTCCAGCGCCGATCGTGCGCTGCTCAAAACCGTCTACCGTTCGCTGAATGATTTCTGTGTGCCGGTCAAACAACCGCGGGAAAGCGCCGGCATCCAGTTACTGGCGCGCATCGGCAGTGCGGTGGATACCGTCTGGCAAGACGCCCTGAAGTTGCTGGGTTTTATCGGCCTGATCCTTGAAACCTTGGCCCGTGGACTGTTTCGTCCCAAGCGCTGGCGCCTGACACCCATGGTTGCGCACATCGAACAGACCGGACTCGACGCAGCGCCCATCGTCGCCCTGCTGACCTTTCTCGTGGGTGCGGTGGTGGCTTTTCTAGGGGCGACCGTGCTGGAAAGTTTTGGCGCGAGTATTTTCACCGTGGACCTGGTGGCGTTTTCCTTCCTGCGTGAATTCGGGGTATTGCTCACCGCGATCCTGATGGCCGGCCGCACCGCCAGCGCCTTCACCGCGCAAATCGGCTCGATGAAAGCCAATGAAGAAATCGACGCCATCCGTACCCTGGGTCTCGATCCCATGGAATTGCTGGTGCTGCCCAGAGTCCTGGCGCTGCTGGTGGCGTTGCCGATGCTGACTTTTCTGGCGATGCTTTCAGGGATCATCGGCGGCGGCGTGGTGTGTGCGGTGGCGCTGGATATCCCGCCGGCCATGTTCCTCTCGCTGCTGCAATCGGACATCGGCGTCCAGCATTTCCTGGTGGGCATGGTGAAAGCCCCGATCTTTGCGTTCCTGATCGCCGCCATTGGCTGCCTGGAAGGCTTCAAGGTCAGCGGCAGCGCCGAATCCGTCGGCGCTCACACCACCTCCAGCGTGGTCCAGTCAATTTTCGTGGTGATCGTGCTCGACGCGGTGGCCGCGCTGTTTTTCATGGAGATGGGCTGGTGAGTCGTGTCCCGCGAGCGCCCGCTGAGGCGGTGATCGAAGTCCGTGGACTGGGCAACCGTTTCGGTCCCCAGAGCGTGCATGAAAACCTCGACCTGGATGTGTACAAAGGCGAGATTCTGGCCGTGGTCGGAGGCTCGGGCAGCGGTAAATCGGTGTTGCTGCGCAGCATCATTGGCCTGCGTCAGCCCAGCGAAGGTCAGGTCCGGGTGTTTGGCCAGGACCTGCCCAGCCTGCCGGAACACCAACGGTCGCTGGTGGAGCGCCGTTTCGGCGTGCTGTTTCAGAAGGGCGCACTGTTTTCCTCGCTGACGGTGACGGAAAACGTCGCCTTGCCCCTGATTGAACATGCCGGCCTCAGCCGTCCCGACGCCGAACATCTGGCGGCGGTAAAGCTGGCGCTCGCCGGACTGCCCTTGTCGGCCGCCGACAAATACCCGTCTTCGCTGTCTGGCGGGATGATCAAGCGGGCGGCTCTGGCAAGAGCCTTGGCGCTGGACCCGGACATTCTGTTCCTCGATGAGCCCACTGCCGGCCTCGACCCCATTGGGGCTGCCGCTTTCGATCAATTGATCCTGACCCTGCGCGATGCCTTGGGCCTGAGTGTGTTTCTGGTCACCCACGACCTCGATACGCTCTACACCATCACCGACCGCGTGGCGGTGTTGGCGCAGAAAAAGGTGCTGGTGGCGGATACCATCGATGTTGTCTCGGAAACCGACGACGCCTGGATTCACGAGTACTTTCATGGCCCACGGGGCCGCGCGGCACTGGATGCCGCTCAACAGCTCAACGAGGTATGACATGGAAACCCGAGCCCATCATGTGATGATCGGCCTGTTCAGCGTGATTGTCGTGGTCGGCGCCATGCTATTCGGCCTGTGGCTGGCCAAATCCAGCGTCGACAGTGCCTTCCAGGATTACGAAGTAATCTTCAACGAGGCGGTCAGCGGTCTGTCCCAAGGCAGCGCGGTGCAATACAGCGGGATCAAGGTCGGTGACGTCACCAGCTTGCGCCTGGACCCCAAGGATCCGCGCCGGGTCCTCGCACGTATTCGCCTGGCCGGCCAGACACCGATCAAGGAAGACACCCAGGCCAAACTGGCATTGACCGGCATCACTGGCACCTCGATCATCCAACTCAGCGGCGGCACCCCGCAGAGCCCCGAACTCAAGGGCAAGAACGGCAACCTGCCGCAGATTACCGCCTCGCCATCACCCATTGCCCGCCTGCTGAA
This sequence comes from Pseudomonas sp. GQ91, assembly GCF_059758795.1. Taxonomy (NCBI): domain Bacteria; kingdom Pseudomonadati; phylum Pseudomonadota; class Gammaproteobacteria; order Pseudomonadales; family Pseudomonadaceae; genus Pseudomonas; species Pseudomonas sp. GQ91. The sequence continues at coordinate 236,358 of NZ_JCAXED010000010.1, read as the reverse complement.
CAACAGCAATGACCTGATGACCAGCATCAACCTGCTGCTGCACAACGCCAACCGCGTATTTTCCCCGGACAATGTCGATCGCCTCAGCAACACCCTGGCCCATCTGGAACAAACCACCGGGGCCATCGCCGAGCAACGCGGCGATATCAAACAGGTCTTGCAGCAACTGGCGCACGTCAGCCAACAGGCCGGCGCCACCCTGGAGCAGACCAGCGCATTACTGGGTAACGCCAACGGTTTGCTCAACCACCAAGGCAAGCAAATGTTTGGCAGTGCCGAAGGCGCGATGCGCTCCCTGGAGCAAAGCAGCGCGACCATCAACACCCTGCTCAACGACAACAAGGACGCCCTCAACAGCGGCATGCAGGGTCTGAATGAATTGGCCCCGGCCGTGCGCGAACTGCGCGATACCCTGAGCGCGTTGCGGGCGATTTCCCGCCGCCTGGAAGCCAACCCCAGCGGCTACCTGCTGGGCAGCGACAAAAACAAGGAGTTCACGCCATGAAGCGTGCTTACCTACTGATCGCCCCGCTGGCCCTGGCCCTGCTCAGTGCCTGCTCGATCTTGCCCAAGGCTGATCCGTCGGATGTCTATCGACTGCCTTCGTCCCAGGCGTCCGGCCAAGGCAGCCCCGTCGCCTGGTCATTGAGGTTGGCCAAGCCGCAGACCAGCGAATTCCTCGACAGCCCGCGCATTGCCGTGGTGCCACAGGGTGACTTGATCAGCAGTTATGCCCGGTCCCGCTGGAGCGATCCCGCCCCCGTGCTGTTGCGCAATCGCCTGCTCGATGGCTTCCAGCGCGACGGCCGGGTAACCCGGCTCAGTACCGACGACAGCAACTTACAAGCGGATTTCGAACTGGGCGGACAGTTGCAGGCCTTTCAAAGCGAGTATCGAGGCCGCGCGGTGGAAGTGGTGATTGGGCTGGATGCGCGCTTGGTACGCAGCAGTGACCAACGGATCATCGCCGCCAAACGGTTCGAGGTGCATCACCCTATAAATGATACCCAGGTCCCAGCGGTGGTGGCCGGGTTTGGGCTGGCTGGGGATGCCTTGAATAAGCAGGTGGTGGATTGGGTTGTGCAGCAGGGCAATACCGCGCCGAAACGCTGAAAGCCAAGCCCTTGTAGGAGCGAGCTTGCTCGCGAAAAACCTAAACGATAACGCGGCGCCCTTGAGGTCTTCGCGAGCAAGCTCGCTCCTACAGGATTAGCGGTCCAAGCCTCAGCCAAAGAACCAGTAGCAGACCGCGATCGCCGCCACGACACCGGCAAACTCCGCCAGCAATGCACAGCCCACCGCATGCCGCGCACGCTGAATGCCTACCGAGCCAAAGTACACCGCCAGCACATAGAAGGTGGTCTCGGTGCTGCCCTGAATCGTCGCCGCCACCAACGCCGGGAAACTGTCCACACCTTGGCTCTGCATGGTCTCGATCAGCATGGCCCGCGCCGCGCTGCCGGAAAATGGCTTGACCATCGCCGTGGGCAAGGCATCCACAAAACGCGTATCCAGGCCCGTCCAGGCCACCAGGTGGCGAATGCCTTCCAGACCGAATTCCAGTGCCCCGGACGCGCGCAACACGCCGACCGCGCAAAGCATTGCTACCAGATAAGGCAGCAGATTCTTCGCAACGTCGAACCCTTCTTTCGCGCCCTCGACAAATGTTTCGTAGACCTTGACCTTGCGCAACGCGCCAATCAGCAGAAACAACATGATCAGGCCAAACAGCGTCAGGTTGCCAAGGATCGACGACAGCCCGGCCAGCGCCGTGGCAGACAGGGTAGCCAGCAATGCCATGAACCCGCCCAACACCAGCGCACCTGGCACCAGGTAGGCCAGCACCACCGGGTCCCATAAGCGCAGGCGCTGCACCAGCGCCACCGCTAACAGGCCTACCAGCGATGAGGCGCTGGTCGCCAGCAGGATCGGCAGGAACACCAGCGTCGGGTCGGGCGCGCCTTGCTGGGCGCGGTACATGAAGATCGTTACCGGCAACAGCGTCAGGGAAGACGCGTTGAGGACCAGGAACAGGATCTGCGCGTTGGTCGCGGTGTTGGGAATGGGGTTGAGTTCTTGCAGCGCCTTCATGGCTTTCAGGCCGATAGGCGTTGCCGCGTTATCCAGGCCCAGGCCGTTGGCGGCGAAATTGAGGGTGATCAAGCCAATGGCGGGGTGACCGGCCGGCACTTCCGGCATCAGTCGCAGGAACAACGGGCCGAGAGCCTTGGCCAGCCATTCGACGATCCCGGCCTTTTCGGCGATGCGCAAGAAGCCCAGCCACAGGGTCAAGGTACCGAACAGCAGCACCATCACTTCCACCGACAACTTGGCCATGGCGAAAATGCTTTCCACCATTGCCGCAAAAATCCCGGCGTTGCCTCCCACCAGCCATTGCACCAGTGCTGACACCATTGCCACGACGAAGAAGCCAAGCCACAGGCCATTGAGCATCAGTTACACCCCTCGAAATATGTGGCGAATGATAACGGCGCTGACAGAAACGACAAACCCCGGATTTACCGGGGTTTGTTCACAGCAAGCAGGGATCAGCCTTGGAGGGTATCGCCAGCCGGCAGCACTTGCTTGGTACGCCAGTGTGGCAGGGAGTTCCAGTAGCGTTCGCCCTTGGCATCGTCGTACATGCCTTCCCAACGCGAGATAACCAGCACGGCCAGTGCATTGCCGATCACGTTCAGCGCGGTACGGGCCATGTCCATGACACGGTCGACACCGGCGATAAAGGCCAGGCCTTCCAGCGGAATACCTACGCTGCCCAGGGTTGCGAGCAGTACCACGAAGGACACTCCCGGCACGCCCGCGATACCTTTGGAGGTGACCATCAGGGTCAGCACCAGCATCAACTGTTGGCCAATCGACAAGTCGATGCCATACAGCTGGGCGATAAAGATCGCCGCAATACTCTGGTACAGGGTCGAACCGTCGAGGTTGAACGAATAGCCGGTCGGCACCACGAAACTACAGATCGCCTTCGGTGCGCCGTAGGCTTCCATTTTCTCGATCACACGCGGTAGCACCGTCTCGGAACTGGCGGTGGAATAGGCCAGCACCAACTCATCCTTGAAGATGCGCATCAGTTTGATCACCGAGAAGCCGAACAGGCGGGCGATCAGGCCGAGAATCACAAACGCAAAGAACAGGATGGCGACGTACACCAGAATCACCAGCTTGGCCAGCGGCAGCAACGAGGCGAAACCAAAGTTGGCGACCGTCACCGCGATCAGCGCAAATACGCCGATAGGCGCGTATTTCATGATCATGTGGGTGACTTTGAACATGCTCTCGGACACACCCTGGAACAGGGTCACCAAGGGTTCACGCAGGTCAGGCTTGAGGCTCGACAAACCCAGGCCGAACAACACAGAGAAGAAGATGATCGGCAGCATTTCGCCGCGGGCCACGGCAGCAAAGATGTTCGAGGGGATCAGGTTGAGGATGGTCTCGATGAACGCATGCTCATGCTGCACTTCGGCGGCCGTCGCCTGGTACTTGGAGATGTCGACGGTACCCAGGGTACTCATGTCGATGCCGGCACCGGGGTGGAACAGGTTGGCCAGCAACAAGCCGACGACAATCGCAATGGTGGTGACCACTTCGAAGTAGACAATGGTTTTTACGCCGATCCGGCCGAGCTTTTTCGCATCACCTACACCGGCGATTCCGACAATCAGCGACGAAATCACAATCGGGATCACGATCATCTTGATCAGGCGGATAAAGATATCGCCGGCCGGTTGCAACACGTTACTGATCCACCAGGCTTTTTCGGCACTGAAGTGGTTGAGTACCGCACCGATTGCAATCCCCAATACCAGACCGATGAGGATCTGCCAGGCGAGGCTTAGTTTTGCCTTCTTCATGTCATTACCCTTGTTTCAAGTGGACTCAGGCAGATGCGTCAGCTGGAACGCCCGGAAGCGAAAAAGTGTGTGCATCAGCCTCCGTAGAAGGTCACCGCAAGATGGCCGATATGGCTTACTGGCAAGCGAAAAAAGGCGCAACTATTGCGATGCGGGGGAGCGCCGTCTAATGCCGTAAACGCCTACCCCATGCCGAATCGGCATGGATTTTTTCAGACAAAATTGTCTGTTCGGTCAGTTCAAATGCGACATTCTGTCAGGCAAACATGCCGTGAACCTGCCATTTCAGGCTCGCTCAGGGATTTTTTGAATTTTCTGCCATGTAGGAAAAACTCTCGAAAATTCCTAGGCATACCTCGAAAAATAGTTTGAGGCAGGCGGAAATTTTCTCGATAGATGGTCGCGCAGAAACACCGCGAAACGGTTGGGGTGCAGAAATTTGGAAATTTTCAGCTATGGCCGGCATCAGGGACAAAACCAACACAGCAAGCACGCCGCACGTTCGACGAGTCATTGACCCACGAACGTGCGGCGCAACTTACTCTCCTGACCCGGCCCTTGCGCAGGCACTCCCTGTCCCCGTAGGTCACGCCGATCTACCTTGATCAGAGCAACCCGGCCCCCTGGTCATGCACCACGGTTATGCCGTGGCACAAACGCACGGCGGTGACCGACCACTGTGCGTGGGGCATCAGGCCCGTCAAACGGGCCTAATACCAGTTCGGATCTTTTTTCAGTTGTTCACGCAGCAACGCCTGCATGCCTTCGTCTGGCTTACCGATAAAACGGTAAGTCGCATGCCGGGTCGGCGACTTATCAGTCGGCAGACCGGCCGGGACTTCTACCAACATGGCGTAGGCATCTTCCTTGTCGTAGCTAAAGGCAACGATCAAGCGTTTGTTCAGGCAAGTGTCTGCGGTTTCACAGAGCGGCCCAACCAGATACTTGTCGCCATCCTCTTCCACGGCATGCATTTGCTCGGCACTACCGGAGAGGTTCATCACCCATTCCGGCAAGCGCTCTTCCTTCTCCACCACGTCCTTCCAGGTCTCGCGGTATTGCTCATCGGAGCTGAGCAACTCGCTGGCCCTGGACTGACCATCATTGGCGGCCATCGCCAAGCCACTGCCGCCCAGCAACAGGGCGGCAGCAACGGCTTTCAGAGAAAAGTCGAACATGTCAGCCTCGACCGCGACGACCAAAGAAGAAAGACACGATGAACATCACCAGGAATACGACAAAGAGAATCTTGGCGATACCCGTGGCGGTGCCCGCGATACCACCGAAGCCCAAGACAGCAGCCACAATGGCAATGATCAGGAATGTGATTGCCCAACTCAACATGGTGATTCTCCTTACGCTTCTGCTTATGAATGACAGCGGTGCAGATCCTGTCGCCCGATACGAGCGCCAGGTTGATGCCTAGAACACCCAACGTTCTTGATAAGTCTGATCGCGCAGGGCAATGTCCTGTTCAACCGCCATCATTCGCGGGGGCGTCACGTCAGCGTCGTAGCTGCCAACGGGACGAAAATGGCTCTGGGTCATGACCGGATGCTCGAATTGCGGGATGTGCTGACTCTGCTCCCAACGCTGCAACTGTTGGCCACCGATCAATGTCACCATCAAGGCCAGGCTTGCAAAGAGACCTTGCTGCAAACGCAGTGGCGATACACGCAGTTGGTTGAGGCGTTGGCGAGTCATCCTGAATCTCTCCCGCATTCTGATTATCGGTCAATGACACTTGTATGAGAGATAGTGCAGAGCGCGTGCCAGTTTTCAGAGAGAAAAAACCTCATAAAAATCAGCAAGTTATGATATTCGAGTGTTTTGTCGCGCCAGCATCCTGCACGATGCGCCTATCCTTGCCGTGCGAAATGCACGATGACCAGTGGTCGGGCCAAGGGATAAGAAGCACGTATCTGCCTGCCAGAGAATGACAGGAGGTGGGAAAGCGCACTGACTCGGGCCCCGGCAGCCCAAGCGCAGATAGTTGCGCGGTATCGCGTTTCATCAATCAGAATAAACCATGCAACTTGCCCGATTATTCCGGGACTAACCAAGATCATTCATTTTTAAGGAGCGCGGGACAAATGGAATCAGCCAAGGAACTACAAGGCCGCATTCTTTTAGTCGATGACGAATCGGCGATCCTTCGCACTTTCCGCTACTGCCTGGAAGATGAAGGCTACACCGTAGCCACCGCCAACAGCGCCGCCCAGGCTGATGCGCTGTTGCAACGCCAAGTGTTCGACCTGTGCTTCCTGGATCTGCGCCTGGGCGAAGACAACGGCCTGGATGTGCTGGCACAAATGCGCATCCAGGCGCCGTGGATGCGCGTGGTGATTGTCACCGCGCACTCGGCGGTGGATACGGCCGTGGACGCGATACAGGCCGGCGCCGCCGATTACCTGGTCAAGCCGTGCAGTCCCGACCAGTTGCGCCTGGCGACCGCCAAGCAATTGGAAGTGCGCCAACTCTCGGCACGTCTCGAAGTGCTCGAAGGCGCCGTGCGTCAATCCAAGGACGGCCTTGATTCCCACAGCCCGGCGATGATGGTGGTACTGGAGACGGCCCGCCAAGTGGCAGGCACCGATGCCAATATTCTGATCCTCGGCGAGTCCGGCACCGGTAAGGGCGAACTGGCCCGAGCGATTCATGGCTGGAGCAAAAGGGCGAAGAAATCCTGCGTCACCATCAATTGCCCGTCATTGACCGCAGAGCTGATGGAAAGCGAACTGTTCGGCCACAGCCGCGGCGCCTTCACCGGCGCCAGTGAAAGCACCTTGGGCCGCGTCAACCAAGCGGATGGCGGTACGCTGTTTCTCGACGAAATCGGCGATTTCCCTCTGACCCTGCAACCCAAGTTGCTGCGTTTTATTCAGGACAAGGAATATGAACGAGTCGGCGATCCGGTCACGCGCCGTGCCGATGTACGCATCCTGGCAGCCACCAACCTGAATCTGGAAGACATGGTCCGCGACGGACGCTTTCGCGAAGACTTGCTGTATCGCCTCAATGTCATCACCTTGCACTTGCCGCCTTTGCGCGAGCGCAGCGAAGACATCCTCACCCTGGCCGACCGCTTCCTGGCGCGCTTCGTCAAAGAATATGCGCGGCCGGCGCGGGGCTTCAGCGACGAGGCACGAGAGGCGCTGCTCAACTATCGATGGCCGGGTAATATCCGCGAGCTGCGCAATGTGGTGGAGCGCGCCAGCATCATCTGCGCGCAGGAAAAGGTCGAAATCAGCCACTTGGGGATGGCCGAGCAATCCACCAACAACTCACCCCGCATCGGGGCGGCCTTAAGCCTGGATGAGCTGGAGAAAGCGCATATCGGCGCGGTCCTCGCCACCAGCGACACCCTTGATCAGGCGGCCAGAACCCTCGGCATTGACGCGTCGACGCTGTATCGCAAACGCAAACAATACAACCTGTGAGCTGGACCTTATGAAGCTGGCGATGAAACTGCGCACTCGGTTGTTCCTGAGTATTTCAGCGCTGATCACCGTGGCCCTGCTCGGCTTACTGCTGGGCCTGGTGAGCGTCATGCAAATGGCCCATAGCCAGGAATCCTTGATTCGCAACAACTTCATCACCCTCGACCTGGGGCTCAAGCTGCGCCAGGCCCTGGGCGACCAACTGATGCTGATGCTCAAGGAGAATCCAGACCCGGCCAAGCTGCAAACCGCCCGACAGTACTACCTCATGGTGCTGGATCAAGGCATCGCACATGAGAAAAAAGACACCAGCAGCCATGGTTTTACCCAGGCCAAAGCCGACTACCTGAGGTTCTGGCAAGCGTTCGAAGAAAGTAAAAGCATGGTACCGAGCTTGCGCAACGACGAGAAACTGACTGCCAGTTTCAACGTATTGCGCAACGGCTTGATCGGCGAACACAAAAGAGCGCTGGAAAATATCAACGCCACCGAGCGCCGGTCCCGGGAGCGTGCGCTGTGGGTTGCCGCGCTGCTGGGGTTGGTGGGGTTGGCGGTACTGATCATCGGCTTTGTCACCGCCCATGGCATCGCCCAGCGTTTTGGCGGACCGATCGAAGCGCTGGCCAAGGCCGCCGACAAAATCGGCCAAGGCAACTTTGAGGTGACACTGCCCATCTCATCGGCAGCAGAAATGAATTTGCTGACCCGACGCTTCGGCCTCATGGCCGAAGCCTTGCGCCAGCACCAGGCCACCAACGTCAATGAGCTGCTCGCCGGCCAGCAGCGCTTGCAGGCCGTGCTTGACAGTATTGATGATGGCTTGTTGATGATTGATCGCCAGGGCCAGCTGGAGCATCTCAACCCCGTGGCACAGCGCCAATTGGGCTGGGACGAAAGCCGCCTGGGCCAAGGGCTGGCTGAAGCACTGGAGCGCCCGGAGCTGAATGAACAGCTGCAGTTGGTGTTGCGCGGCGGCAACCTGGAGCGAGACCCCGAAGACCTTGAAGTGGAAGTGGAGGGTGAATCGCGCCTGCTGACGTACAGCCTGACACCGGTCAGCCATACCCAGGGCCATATCCTGGGCGCCGTGATGGTACTGCATGACGTCACCGAACAACGCGCCTTCGAGCGCGTGCGCAGTGAGTTTGTCCTGCGTGCCTCGCATGAACTGCGCACCCCGGTCACCGGCATGCACATGGCGTTCGGCCTGTTCCAGGAGCGCGCGAAATTTCCCGCCGAGTCTCGCGAAGCTGACCTGTTGAATACGGTCAATGAAGAAATGCAGCGCCTGATGCAACTGATCAACGATTTGCTCAATTTCTCCCGCTACCAGAACGGCTTGCAAAAACTCACGCTGGCGCCCTGCAACATCAACGACTTGCTTGAGCATGCCCGCGCCCGCTTCACCGAGCCCGCGAATGCGCAGAACATTGAGCTATTGGTAGAAGCCCAGCCACGGCTGCCCAGGCTGCATGCCGATCAAGCACAACTGGAGCGGGTACTCGACAACCTGCTGGGCAACGCCCTTCGCCACACCGCCGATGGCGGGCAGATTCGCCTACAGGCGCGTCGTCATGGCGAGCGGGTCATCATCAGCGTTGAGGACAACGGTGAGGGCATCGCTTATGGGCAGCAGGGGCGCATCTTCGAACCCTTCGTCCAGGTGGGCCGCAAGAAAGGCGGCGCCGGCCTGGGCCTGGCGCTGTGCAAGGAGATCGTGCAACTGCATGGCGGGCGCATGGGCGTTTATTCGCGGCCCGGGCAAGGCACCCAATTTTATATGGCGCTGCCGCTTTGAATCGATGAAGCCGGCACACCGGCTTCTGTGTTCAACGACGGTTCAGTACACGCAGAATCGCCGCGCTCTCCGCGTCCGGCGTACCGTCAAACAATGATGGCCGGAAACGCATCTGGAACGCTGCCAGCACATGACGCGTCGCCACATCCAGCTCGCCCGTCTGCGGCGTCGCGTAGCCCAGGCGCGCCAACTCCTCCTGGAACCAGGTAACGCTCGGCAGATTGACGGCGTATTGCACCTGATAGCGCGCCACCGCGCTGGCATCCGGCCAGATACCCAGCCCTTCATCAGCCAGGCGCTTCCAGGGGAACAAAGGGCCCGGATCCAGTTTGCGCAGGGGAGCAATATCGCTGTGACCGATGATATAGCGCGGGTCGATCTTGTTGCGCTTGCTGATGTCCTTGAGCAACGTCACCAGCGACTGAACCTGCGCTTCGGAATACGGATACCAGACACGCCCGGTCGGCGTATCACGGTACCCTTGATTGACGATCTCGATACCGATGGAGCTGGAGTTGAGCCAAGTGCGGCCCATCCATTCACTTTCTCCGGCATGCCAGGCGCGCTTGCTTTCATCCACCAGTTTGTAAATGGTGGCCGAGGCATCATCGCCAATCAGGTAGTGACTGCTGACCTGACCATGGGTCAATAATGCCAGCGAACGCTCGAGGGAGGTGGAGGTGTAATGAAGGACGACGAACTGGACACGCTCGTCATAATTTACCGAAGGGTGGCTGGTATTCAGGCGAAGACCGCTTGCACAACCAGCGAGCAACAGAAATAGAAGGGCAGAGCAGAGAAATTTCATGGCAGGGAACAGTACGCTTAAGACGATAATGCAACAGTGTAACGTACCGTTCGCCGGCCAGCGGCCAAATACAATCATTTATACAAAATGGCACAAATTTCAGGCCGCCTGCACCTGATTACGCCCCGCGGCCTTGGCCCGGTACAACGCCTCGTCAGCACGCTTCAGCGCCAGATCACTGCGTTCGCCGGGTAGAAACTGTGCGATGCCGATGGACAGGGTGATTGTCACCCGCTCGCCCTTGAAGTGAAACGGGCACGCTTCGATGGCCGACCGCAGGCGCTCACCCACCGCCATTGCCTCGCCCAAGGCCGAGGCCGGCATCAGCAAAACAAACTCCTCACCGCCAAAACGCGCGATAAAGTCAGTAGGTCGCAGACACTTGCCCAGTACATTGGCGATGATCTTCAACACCTTGTCGCCGGCCAGATGGCCATAGTTGTCGTTGATCCGCTTGAAATGGTCCAGATCCAGCATGGCCAGCGACAGGTTATTGCCCTGTTGGTGCCAGGCATTGACCTCATGCTCCAGACGCTCGCTCCAGGCAGCACGATTCGGCAAGCCGCTCAGGGGGTCGATCAGCGCTTTCTGGCGCTGCACTTCCAGGTGTTCGCGATAACCCTGGGCCTCTTGCTCCATACTGGCGACCCGTTCCGCCAATCCCTGCAAGCGCGCGGCAACCTCGTGTTCGCGCTGGTCACGCTGCTTCTGATGCTGATCCATGGTTCCCAGCAAGCCTTCAAGATGGTTCTCCAGCACGTGCTTGAGGCTCTCAAGGTCTGCAGCGTCCTGGACGCTGCTTTGCAAGCCATCCACCTGTTCACGGATTTGCGTATCCATTTCCCGCGCCGCCGATCGGCTGTCGGCATGTCCGTCGCTGGCGGCCTGCAGATTGCTTTGGAAGGCCTCGAGGCGGTCATTGAGGCGTTTGAGATAATCCTCGAACTCATGTTGCCCGCTGTCGGTGATGGCCAGCATCAGTACGGCCAGATCATCGAGGATCGGCAATAGCTCATACCAGTTCAGCCCGTGGGCCAGGCGCTCGCGCATCGCTTCAGCCTGGGGGCGATGACGCTCGGGCAGGACCAGGTCCTCGAGAAGGCCGAGCAAAGTGCTCTCGATGTGCCTGGCGACTGAGCTGTACGAAGGCTCGGGAGAATCCGCAAGCGCATATTGCTGATCGTCTTCATCGATCTCCACGGCCAGCACTGGCGGCAGGCAAAGGCTGCCGATGACCGTCGGTTCCGGCGCACTGGTCGGGGCAGGCGACACCTCCACCTCCGCGGCGACCACAGGTTCGATCGGTGCAGCGATCACGCTCTCGCTGACTGGTGTTTCTGGCGCTTGAACCACGTGAACAGGCGCTTCGGCAACGGTTGCCGGGGCCACTGGAACAGACGACGACGCTTGACTGCCGACCTCAATGGCCTTCGTCACGGGTGCGCTGATCACCTCATCCGGGGTTTCGGCAGCAGGCGTCGCGTCGGCCAGCGGGAGTGGAGCAAAAGCACGCAGTGCCTCAGTCAGTTCCGGGGTTTGCACGGCAGCCGCTGGAGGCTGGACCGGCACCGGCACAGCGCCCGGCCCGACGGCGGGTTTTTCCACTGGCGGCGCTGACGAAACAGCCGGTTCGCCGACCGCGGAGTCTCCAGCCGTTTCTCTGGCGCCAAACCAGCGCTGTAGCAATCCCGGACGACTGGGTTCGTCCTGCGCTTCGAGATTCTTCAAGGCCTGGCCCTGGAGATCGCTCAACTCGCCGAGCAACAGCGGAATTTCACGCGCCTGACCGACGCGGCTGTCCAACTGCTTGGCAAAGCTCTTCAGCGGGCGACTCACTTCCCGAGGCAACGGCAACGCCTGTAACTGCGCCACCAACGCCGTCAGCGCCGCGCTGACCTGATCGACGCGCACTTCCCGACGCTGCTCTGAGTCCAGCACCGCCTTTTCCAGGCGCGGCAACAACGCGGCCAGCGCGGCGTCCATATCATCGGTGCGCACGACATCGCGCATCTCTTTCATGCACTGGTCGACCGCTCGATCAGTCCCCTCGGCCGCCAGCGTGCTACGCACCAGGCCACGGCGCATCAAGTCGAGGCGCGCGGTCCAGCGCCGCTCGATTTTTTCTTGTTGCTCGAGACTTAACAGGTATTTCTCTTTCCAGCGCTGGGCGTCGTCGCTCATGCAAGAGGTCCGCGAGGGCCGGGGCTCAACGCGGGCAATGCATCCACCGTGAGCGAACCCGGCAGACGAATCTCTACCGCGACCGGCAGGTGATCGGAAATGGGGTGCGCCAGCACCTGGACGCTTTCCAGGGTCAAGGTGGGGCTCAACAGGATGTGATCAAGACAACGTTGCGGGCGCCAGCTGGGAAAAGTGGCTTCGACCTGAGGAGCCAGCAGTCCGAGATCGCGCAACGGGGAATTCTGCAGCAGGTCGCTGGCATGGGTATTCATGTCTCCCATCAGCACCTGGTGTTTATAGTTGCCAATCAGCTCACGGATATAAGCCAACTGCAGGGTACGGGTCCGAGCCCCGAGCGCCAGATGCATCATCACCACGACAAGCGCCTCGGGCCCCTCGCCAAAGCGCACGAGAATCGCACCCCGGCCTTTGGGGCCCGGTAACGGATGATCCTCGATCGCCCAGGGCTTCAGGCGGCTGAGCACGCCATTGCTGTGCTGGCCGAGCTTTCCGAGGTTGCGATTGAGTTGTTGATACCAGTAAGGAAATGCGCCGAGCTGGGCCAGGTGTTCGACCTGATTGACGTAGCCGGAACGCAGGCTGCCGCCATCGGCTTCCTGCAGGGCTACCAGGTCGAAGTCACCCAGCAAGTCGCCAATCTTCTGCAGATTACCGGCCCGACCGTTGTGGGGCAGCAAATGCTGCCAGCCACGGGTCAGATAATGCCGGTACTTCTCGGTACTGATCCCCACCTGGATATTGAAACTCAACAGCCGCAGCCGGCTGTCTGCCGGCAGGCCCGTGGATTCCAGATGGTGTTCGTTGACCTGCGGGTCATGCAGGCCAACCACCCGTTCGGTACCCCAGCGACGCATGGAAAGCCCCTTACTTGGCTGCGCGCTCTTTGGCGATCAACTGGTCGGCAACGTTGAGCGTCTGCTCAGGACCGCCGGAAGTCCCGAGGTCGAAGCGGTATTTGCCGTTGACGATCAGGGTTGGAACACCTTGCACGCCGTATTTCTGTGCGAGTTCCTTGGCCTGTTTGATCTGGCCCTGGATAGCGAAGGAGTTGAAGGTTGCGAGGAATTTTTCCTTGTCCACGCCCTGAGTGGCGAGGAAGTCCGCCATCTGCTCCGGCTTGGTCAGCGGCTTGCGATCCTTCTGAATCGCTTCGAACACCGCGTTATGGACCTTGTGCTCGACACCCATGGCTTCCAGGGTCAGGAACATCTGGCCATGTGCATCCCAGGGACCGCCGAACATGGCGGGAATACGCTTGAAGTTCACGTCCGCGGGCAGCTTCTCGGCCCACGGGTTAATGGTTGGTTCAAACGAGTAGCAATGCGGGCAGCCATACCAGAACAGCTCGACAACCTCGATCTTGCCCGGCACGGAAACCGGTACCGGGTTGGCCAACTCAACATAGGTTTTACCCGCTTCAAGCGGCACATCGGCGGCTTGCGCGGTCATGCCGAAGAGGCTGGCACTGACGAGAGCGGCGCTGAGGATCAGATTACGCATGCTTTACTCCTGGACAAATAAGGTCGCCTCGCGCGACCTTGTTTAAGACAGGTCTACACGGGCATGAGTTCGTTAGTGTAACGGTAGCAGGTGCAAAAAAGGGTGGCCAAGGCCACCCTTTTTTATGCTCGCATCGACAGATTAATCGAGCGTTAACGCTGCCCGGAACATCCGCCCTTACTTGTGCAGGCCCTGGATGTAGCTGGCTACCGCTGCAATGTCTTCGTCGCTCAGCTTGCGAGCGATGGTACGCATGGTCATTGCATCGCCGTCATTGGCTCGACCGGCCTCTTCCTTGCGGAAATCAGTCAACTGTTTCGCGATGTACTGGGCATGCTGGCCACCCAGGTGCGGGAAGCCCGCGGCAGCGTTACCCGATCCGTCCGGGGCGTGGCAGCCGGTACAGGCCGGTAGACCTTTATCAAGGTCACCGCCCCGGAACAGCTTCTCGCCGCGGGCAACAAGCTTGGGATCCGCAGCGCCCACACTGCCAGTCTGGCTGGCGTAGAACGCCGCAATATCCGCCAGGTCCTGATCATTGAGGTTGGTCAGCAAGCCGGTCATTTCCAGCACCGTGCGTTTGCCGTCCTTGATATCGTGCAGCTGCTTGGTCAGGTAACGCTCACCCTGGCCCGCCAGCTTTGGAAAGTTTGGTGCCGGACTGTTGCCATCCGGTCCATGGCAGGCACCACATACTGCGGCTTTCGCCTGGCCAGCAGTAGCGTCACCTGCAGCATGGGCAACACCAGTGATACCCAAGGTCAACAGCAGACTCACGATCAATTTGTTCATCAGCTAATCCAATTACGGCTAAGGGTTATAGAGTTATGGACCGGGTCTACTCGCTCATCAAAACAATGATGGCCTGGTAATCCTCGGTACTGCAGTCCATGCACAAACCACGCGGCGGCATCGCCTTGAAACCCTGGGTCACATGTTGCACCAACGTACCCATGCCTTGCGCCAGCCTCGGCGCCCACGCTGCCCGATCACCCCGTTTCGGGGCCGTTGGCAACTGCCCGGCATGACAAGCCACGCAAACGCGGTTGTACACAGCGTCCGGATCCTGTGTAGCCTGAGCGCAGTCAAGCATCATCAGGACACCGACAGCTAGCATCCACCTGGTCATACATCGACCTTTTCAGGGTTTGGGAGCGTTTTGCGTTCTAATGCGCAATAAAGGTCATTCGCTCCCGTGAACTTCGTCCTTCGCCGGGACAAAGCACACACAAAATCTGCGGCATTATATACTGGCGCTACTGAAACGGAAACGACACTACTTGCCGCACCCATTCCCGGCACCGCCCACATCGGAAATCCCATGCAACTCAAGAATCCCATCCTCGGTCTGTGCCAACAGTCCACCTTCATGCTCAGCGCTGCCAAAGTCGACCAATGCCCGGACGACGAAGGCTTTGAAGTTGCCTTCGCCGGACGCTCCAACGCTGGCAAATCCAGCGCGCTCAACACCCTGACCCATGCCAGCCTGGCCCGCACCTCGAAAACCCCAGGACGCACACAGCTACTCAACTTCTTCAAGCTAGACGATGATCGGCGTCTGGTCGACCTGCCGGGCTACGGTTATGCAAAAGTCCCCATCCCGCTGAAGCTGCATTGGCAGCGTCACCTGGAAGCCTATCTGGGCGGTCGGGAGAGTTTGAAGGGTTTGATCTTGATGATGGACATCCGTCATCCAATGACTGACTTCGACCTGCTGATGCTCGATTGGGCAGTCGCCAGCGGCATGCCGATGCATATTCTGCTGACCAAGGCCGACAAGCTGACCTACGGCGCGGCGAAAAACACCTTGCTCAAGGTGCAGTCCGAGATTCGTAAAGGCTGGGGTGACGCGATCACTATCCAGCTGTTCTCGGCCCCCAAGCGCATGGGCCTGGAAGATGCCTACACCGTATTGGCAGGCTGGATGGAGCTGGCGGACAAGGGTAGTGAAGCGGCGGAATAAAAAACGCCGGGCAAAAAAAACCCCGGACTTCGTATGGGGAGGGAAGTTCGGGGTCCAAGCTCCGGACCGCTAGGGCGGGGTCCAGATATCTGCCAACACTTAACACAACATAGGAGCATTGAAGGGCTTCACCACCCATTCAGTACCTCTGAGTAGTTTTTCATGGGTTAAGTTCCAGGCCCGCGAAAAACTATTGGAAATAACTGTCGGCCTTTTCTGACAAAAAACCTCGCTGCGGCATGGCGCCGCAGCAAAACGTCCAGGCTTAGTGCGCCTCGTCCCAGTTATTGCCTACCCCGACTTCAACCAGCAGCGGCACATCCAGCTGCGCCGCGCTGCTCATGTATTCACGGATTTTTTCGCTGACTTCGGCCACCAGGTCTTCACGTACCTCGACGACCAATTCGTCGTGTACCTGCAGGATGACCTTGGCATCCAGGGCTGACTCAGTCAGCCAGTTGTCGACCTTGACCATCGCTTTCTTGATGATATCCGCCGCGGTGCCCTGCATCGGTGCGTTGATCGCCGTACGCTCGGCGCCGGCACGCTCCTGGGGTTTGTTGGAATGGATATCCGGCAGATACAGCCGGCGGCCGAACAGTGTCTCCACATAACCTTGATCAGATGCCTGGGCGCGGGTGCGTTCCATGTACTCGCGAACCCCGGGATAACGGGCGAAGTACACGTCGATATAAGCCTTGGCCGTCTTGGTATCGACGCCGATGTCCTTGCCCAGCTTCTGGGCGCCCATGCCGTAGATCAGGCCGAAGTTGATGGCCTTGGCGCTGCGGCGCTGGTCAGACGTGACCTCGCCCAGTTCAACCTTGAATACCTCGGCCGCCGTGGCCGTGTGGACATCCAGATTGTCGCGGAACGCATTCAGCAGACCTTCATCCTTGGACAGGTGCGCCATGATCCGCAGTTCAATCTGCGAATAGTCGGCCGCCAGCAGCTTGTAGCCCTTGGGTGCGACGAACGCCTGACGGATCCGCCGACCTTCGGCGGTGCGTACCGGAATGTTCTGCAAGTTCGGATCGCTTGATGACAAGCGCCCGGTAGCGGCCACGGCCTGATGGTAAGAGGTGTGAATCCGCTGGGTCCGCGGGTTGATCTGTTCTGGCAGGCGGTCGGTGTAGGTGCTTTTCAACTTGCTCATGCTGCGGTACTGCATCAGTACCTTGGGCAGCGGATAATCATCTTCGGCGAGTTTGGCCAGCACTTCCTCGGCCGTGGACGCCTGGCCCTTGCCGGTCTTCTTGAGCACCGGGAGACCGAGTTTTTCATAGAGAATCACCCCCAGCTGCTTGGGCGAACCGAGGTTGAACTGCTCCCCGGCGATTTCATACGCCTGGCGTTCCAGCTCGACCATTTTGTTACCCAGCTCAATACTCTGGACACCCAGCAAATCGGCATCCACCAACGCCCCTTGGCGTTCAATGCGCGCCAGCACGGGCACCAATGGCATCTCGATATCGGTCAGCACGCTGGCCAGGCTCGGCAAGGCCGCGAGCTGCGCATGCAGCGCCAAGTGCAAACGCAGGGTCACATCAGCGTCCTCTGCCGCATACGGACCGGCCAGCTCGAGAGGAATCTGGTCGAAAGTCAGTTGTTTGGCGCCTTTGCCGGCGATGTCCTGGAAGCTGACGGTGTCATGTTCCAAATACTTCTTCGCCAGGCTGTCCATGTCATGTCGAGTCGCGGTGGAGTTCAACACGTAGGATTCGAGCATGGTGTCGAAGGCAATGCCTCGCACGTTGATACCGCAGGCCGGATCGCCACCAATGGCGCAATTGGCCAGGATATTCATATCGAATTTGGCGTGCTGGCCGACCTTGAGCTTTTCCGGGTCTTCCAGCAGCGGCTTCAAGGCCCGCAACACCCTGTCTCGGTCCAGTTGCTGCGGCACGCCGATATAGGAATGGGTCAGCGGGATATAGGCGGCTTCGTGGGCTTGTACGGCAAAGGACACCCCCACCAACTGCGCTTGATGGGCGTCGAGCCCGGTGGTTTCGGTATCGAAGGCAAATAGCTTGGCGTCATTGAGCTTCTTCAACCAGGCGTCGAAACGCGCCTGATCAAGGATGGTTTCGTACTGAGGCTCGACGGTCGCCGAAGCCACCGCCTCGACAGTTTCGGGCACAGCAGCGGCCTGGACCGGCGCGACCTCGGCGGCCGCTTTCAGCTCGACGCGCTTGGCATCGCGCGCAATCTCTTCGTACCAGCTCTTGAACTCCAGCAAGGTGTACAGCTCAAGCAGTTTCTCGCGGTCCGGCTCGATCAAATGCAGATCTTCCAGCCCGACCTCCAGCGGTACATCGACCTTGATGGTCGCCAACTGGTAGGAAAGGAAAGCCATCTCTTTATGTTCTTCGAGTTTGGCCGGCAAGGTCTTGGCGCCGCGGATGGGCAGGGTCGGGACGATATCGAGCTGCTCATAAAGCTCTTTCAGGCCACCATTGACGCCCACCAGCAAGCCGGAAGCCGTCTTCGGACCGATCCCCGGCACACCCGGAATGTTGTCGGACGAATCGCCCATCAATGCCAGATAGTCGATGATCTGCTCGGGAGCGACCCCAAATTTCTCCTTTACGCCGTCAACGTCCATGGAGCTACCCGTCATGGTATTGACCAAGGTAATGTGCCCATCGACAAGCTGCGCCATGTCTTTGTCACCCGTGGAGATCACCACCGGTCGAGCGGCCGCCGCGCTGCTGCGGGCCAATGTTCCGATTACATCGTCAGCTTCAACGCCTTCGACACACAGCAGCGGGAAGCCCAGGGCAATCACGCTCTGGTGCAGCGGCTCGATTTGCACGCGCATGTCGTCGGGCATACTGGGGCGATTGGCCTTGTATTCGGCGTACATATCATCGCGAAATGTCCCGCCCTTGGCGTCGAACACCACCGCGAACGGGCTGTCCGGGTATTGCTTGCGCAGGCTTTTGAGCATGTTCAACACGCCCTTGACCGCGCCGGTCGGCAGGCCTTTGGACGTGGTGAGCGGCGGCAGCGCGTGAAAAGCGCGATACAGGTATGAAGAACCGTCCACCAGGACGAGGGGGGCTTGGCTCATGAGCAGGATCAACCTTTTCGGCGGGTCAGGCGCTAGAATAGCCGGACCAATGACGACAAAGGGACAAGGTTATCATGCGTACATTCAATCGCCTGCTGTTGACCGGTTTGATTGCACTCTCTCCCATCGCTGCCATGGCGGCGGATACTGCCCCTTCGGGTGACCCGGACGTTACCATCCGCACCGAAGGCGACAAGGAGATCCGCGAATACCGTCAGAACGGATTTCTGTACGCAATCAAGGTAACGCCCAAAGGTGCGCCACCGTACTTCCTGGTGCGTGCAGACGGAACCGATGCAAACTTCATCCGCTCGGACCAGCCGGATATGCTGATCCCGTCATGGAAGATTTTCGAATGGAAATGATTTCTTAATTTCAATTGGCGCTGCGGCCCGCAGCGCCCGTACTGGCAGTTTTAACCATGTCTGTGTTCACCCCCCTGGCTCGGTCCGAGCTGGAAACCTTTCTTGCTCCTTATGGACTCGGCCGCCTGCTTGACTTCCAGGGAATCGCCGCCGGTAGCGAAAACACCAATTTTTTTATCAGCCTGGAGCAAGGCGAGTTTGTCCTGACCCTGGTTGAACGCGGTCCAGTGCAGGAAATGCCGTTCTTCATCGAGTTGCTGGACGTCCTCCACGACGCCGACCTGCCGGTTCCCTACGCTCTGCGCACCACCGACGGCGTGGCCTTGCGCACGCTGGCCGGCAAACCGGCGTTGTTGCAGCCGCGCCTGGCGGGCAAGCATATCCGGGACGCCAACGCCCAGCACTGCGTGCAAGTGGGCGAGTTGCTCGGTCATCTGCACCTGGCGACCCAAGGCGACAAAGTGTTGGAACGCACGACAGATCGCGGGCTGGACTGGATGCTCAACGAGGGCTCGCGGCTGATTTCGCACCTCGGCGCGCAACAGCAAAGCCTGCTGCAAGCTGCCCTGGATGAAATCCAGAAGCATAAGGAGCAGATCCTGGCGTTGCCTCGGGCCAATATCCACGCTGACCTGTTTCGCGACAATGCGATGTTCGAAGGCACGCACCTGACCGGGCTGATCGACTTCTACAACGCGTGCTCCGGGCCGATGCTGTATGACGTGGCGATTGCCCTGAACGACTGGTGTTCGGATGCCGACGGCATGATCGATGGCCAACGGGCGCGCGCACTGCTGGGCGCCTATGCGGCACTGCGACCGTTTACCGCCAAGGAAGCCGAGCTGTGGCCAAGCATGTTGCGGGTGGCCTGTGTGCGGTTCTGGCTGTCACGACTGATCGCCGCTGAGTCCTTTGCCGGCCAGGATGTGCTGATTCACGACCCGGCCGAGTTCGAGCAGCGCTTGGCTTTGCGCCAGCAGGTGAGTACACACCTGCCGTTCGCCCTGTAAAACCCTCCTGAAGACCGAACGCGGTCAAAATGTGGGAGCGGGCTTGCTCGCGAAGACGGTGTGTCAGCAATGAATATGTTGGCTGACACTCCGCCTTCGCGAGCAAGCCCGCTCCCACAGGGGTCCTACGTCGCCCGTTATAGGGATTCCAGGCAACCGGCCAGATCATTGCCGAGTTTTTCCAGCAATTGCTCATACCCTTGGGCCGTGGCCGGGGTGTAACCGCCCAACGCATCCAGTTCCGCCAGTTTTACCGGCAACCCGGCCACCAGTGTCTCAGCCAAACGCGGACGCAGCGGCGGCTCGCTGAACACGCAGGTCTTGCCCACGTCCTCCAAACGCTTGCGCATCGCCGCCACATGCTGGGCGCCGGGCTGCACTTCCGAAGCCACGCTGAAGACGCCTACGTGCTTGAGCCCGTAGGCGTCTTCAAAGTAATCGAAGGCCTCATGAAACACGAAGTAGGGCTTCCCGGCGACGTTCGCCAGCCGCGCTTTCAAGCGCACATCCAAAGCATCCAGGCGACCGTCGAAGGCTTGCAGATTGCTCTGGTAGCGCGCCGCATTGGCCGGGTCAGCGGCGCTCAAATCCGCCGCCATCCGGGTGGCGATCACCCGCGCATTGACCGGCGACAGCCACAAATGCGCATCCAGGCTACCCGGACGATGAGCGTGATCATGGTCGTCGGCTTCTTCGCCATGGGAATGGTTGTCTTCGGCAAAATGGCGAAGCTTCATGTCGGGAAGGTCCTGCACCGCCACCGTCGGCAAATTACGACCCTTCAATACACGCGGCAAGAAGCCTTCCATGTCCGGACCGATCCAATACAGCAGCTCGACGGATTGCACACGCCGTACGTCGGAAGGTCGTAACGCGTAGTTGTGTGGCGATGCACCTGGCGGCAGCAATACCTGCGGAACCGCGACACCGTCCTGCACCGCGGCGGCGATCAACTGCAGAGGCTTGATGCTGGTAAGCACCCGGACCTCCGCCTGAACGGCACCGGTCATCAATAAACTGGTGACAAATACGACAAAAACGGGAAAAAGTCGGGACACGATAAGCACTCAAGGCAACAGGAACAGGTAACATAATAACGTCTCTCACAAAAATCTGTTGCCGCTCATGCCTAAAACACCGCTTGCCAGCCGTCCCCATGACCACTCTCATTGCGTCCACAGTGCGCTGTCAGAGGCCGACGCCCTGTGCGCGCGGCAAGGTCTGCGCCTGACCGCCCTGCGTCGCCGGGTGCTCGAGCTGGTCTGGCAAAGCCACAAGCCACTGGGCGCCTACGACATTCTCGGCGTGCTCAGCGAGCAGGACGGCCGCCGCGCCGCGCCGCCCACGGTGTACCGTGCGTTGGACTTCCTGCTGGAAAACGGTCTTGTACATCGCATCGCGTCGCTCAATGCCTTTGTCGGCTGCAGCCACCCGGAACATGCGCACCAGGGCCAGTTTTTGATCTGCCGCGACTGCCACGCGGCCATCGAGCTTGAACAAAAAAGCATCAGCGACGCCATCGTCAAGAGCGCCCATGACGTCGGTTTCAGGGTCGAAGGGCAAACCGTCGAAGTGATCGGTGTCTGCTCGGGCTGCCAGGGGGCTTGATGAGCACTGCGCTAATCCGCCTGGAGCAGGTCGGTGTCACATTCGCTGGCCAGACCGTGCTGGACAGCATCCAACTGAGCGTCGAGCCAGGGCAGATCGTCACGCTGATCGGCCCCAACGGCGCCGGCAAAACCACCTTGGTGCGTGCCGTGCTGGGTTTGCTCAAGCCCGACAGCGGCAGCGTCTGGCGCAAACCCAAGCTGCGGGTCGGCTATATGCCGCAAAAACTGCACGTGGACCCGACCTTGCCTCTTTCGGTACTGCGCTTCCTGCGCCTGGTGCCCGGCGTGGACCGCGCTCGCGCAATGGCGGCGCTCAAGGAAGTCGGGGCCGAACAGGTTATCGATAACCCGATACAAGGTATTTCCGGGGGCGAAATGCAGCGTGTACTGCTGGCCCGCGCCTTGTTGCGCGAACCACAGTTGCTGGTGCTTGACGAGCCGGTGCAGGGCGTCGACGTTGCCGGTCAAGCCGAGCTGTACAGCCTGATCACCCGCCTGCGCGACCGCCATGGCTGCGGCGTCCTGATGGTCTCCCACGACCTGCATCTGGTGATGAGCACCACCGATCAGGTGGTGTGCCTGAATCGCCACGTCTGTTGCTCCGGCCACCCGGAGCACGTCAGCGGCGACCCGGCTTTCGTCGAGCTGTTCGGCAAGAACGCGCAGAGCTTGGCGATTTACCATCATCACCACGATCACGCCCATGACCTGCATGGCGCGGTGGTCGACGATCCTGACGCACCCCACACTCACGTTCACGGAGATAGCTGCAAGCATGGCTGATTTTCTGCTCTACGCCCTGCTCGCAGGTCTGGCTCTGGCATTGGTCGCGGGCCCGCTGGGCTCGTTCGTGGTCTGGCGACGCATGGCGTATTTTGGCGACACCCTGTCCCACGCCGCCTTGCTCGGCGTGGCCATGGGTTTTTTGCTGGATATCAGCCCCACCATTGCGGTGACCGTAGGTTGCCTGCTGCTGGCCGTGTTGCTGGTCACGTTGCAACAACGCCAGCCACTGGCTTCTGACACGTTGCTGGGGATCCTTGCGCCCAGCACCCTGTCTTTGGGCCTGGTGGTCCTGAGCTTCATGCATGAAGTGCGGATCGACCTGATGGCCTATCTGTTTGGCGATCTGCTGGCGATCAGCCCCGCCGACCTGTACTGGATCCTCGGCGGCAGCGCGGCGGTGCTGATCCTGCTGGTGGCTCTGTGGCGTCCGTTGCTCGCGATCACAGTCCACGAAGAGCTGGCCACCGTTGAAGGGTTACCGGTACCGGCACTGCGCATGACCCTGATGTTGCTGATTGCGGTGGTGATTGCTGTCGCGATGAAGATTGTCGGCGTATTGTTGATCACGTCGCTGTTGATCATTCCCGCCGCCGCCGCCCAGCGTCACGCACGCTCGCCGGAACAAATGGCGGTCGGCGCCAGCGTGTTGGGGATGCTTGCCGTGTGTGGTGGCCTGGCGTTGTCCTGGTTCAAGGACACACCGGCCGGGCCGTCGATTGTGGTCGCGGCGGCCGCCCTGTTTCTGCTGAGTTTTGTCCTGCCCCGTCGTGGGGTGTAGACTTGCTCGTTTTTTGCGCAATTAGAGAGTCGCAGGAATGAAGCCGTGTACCTCCCGTTATCTGCTCCTTGCCGCATTTTCACTGCTGCTGGGCGCCTGCCAAAGCACACCGCCCGCCGCCCCTGGCGCTCCGGATGCGCGCGCTGCGGCCATCGCACAGCTGGAGCAAAACCTGGCCAGCAGCGAATTGGCCACGGCCGAAGACCAGCTTGCGGCCTTGCAGGCGCAGGCGCCTGACGACCCGGCGCTGGAGCCTTATCAACGCCAATTGGCCGAAGCCTATTTGCAGCGCAGCCAGATCGTGCTGCAAAAAGGCGATGTCAACGCTGCCGCAACGGCATTGAGCCGTGCCCGGGCCTTGATGCCCAAGGCTCCCGCCCTCACCGGCGGCGTCAATAGCGCCATTGCCCACGCCCGTAAAGCCGAACTGGACAAAGCCGAAGCAGCGCTGAAAGCGGCGGAAGCCCGGCCACCCGCCAAGGTCATCGACCCGGCGGCCGAAAGCACTACCGTCGCGCTCAACCTCACGGATATTTCGAAGCTTCGTCATCAATTGGATGCGATTGCCACCGATGTGGTGAATTATCAGTGTGATGTCAGCATCCAGGCGCCACGCACCCAGGATTACCCGTGGCTGGCCACGCTGTTGACCAAACGGGTGAAACGAATCGATCCAGGGTACGACCTGAAGATCCACCGGCAGATTCTGAAACACATCCCGGCGCAGGTGGTGTTGATTCCTCGCAAGGTCGAATGACGCCTGCGCAGGCAAACCAGCGCCTACAGCTGAATATCCTTCAACTGTAGGCACCGGCGGCCTGGCAAATCACCCCTGCATCAGGCCGGAATCGCCTTCGCCTTAGGCTCACGATCCCAGACCCGATGCTGGGCAATCGCCGCAAAGAACGCCTTGAACGCCTTGGCGTCCCCGCCGACGATCAACCCGGCGTCCGTCTCCAGCTTCAACAGATCCAACAATTGCTTGGCCTCACCGGCCAACGTAATCGCTTTCAGGTGCTTGTAGGCCTCCAGCACGTAATGCAGAGCGACCCCATCCCCACTCAGGGTTTTCACCGAATCGGCACCGCCCGGGACAAACACCGCATCGAACGCAATAGAAGGCATGCCTTCCATGGACGCATCCACCGGCAGCACCTTGCCATCGGCGGTGGTGACCGGCGCCGAGGTCGGCCCGAGCAACTTGGCGTGTGCGCCTTCTGCTTCAAGCGCCTTTTTCAACGCTGAAATAACCGCGCCATCCACGCCGTTCGCGGCCAGGATCGCGACTTTACGGGTTTTGATATCGCCCGGCAGCAAATTGGCCTGGCTCAACGCTGGAGAGCGCTCGGGCTTGGTATTACGCTCCGGGACCGTGCCTTGGGTCGGCACTGGCAGCCCGAGATTCTGGGCAACGCGCTTGGCCAGTTCCAGATCGATATTGGCCAGAATTTCGTTGACCTGGCGGGCACGAATAAACTCACGCTCCACCTTGCCCAACTCGAAACTGTAGGCCGCGATGATGTGCTCTTGTTCATGCTTGCTCATGCTGCGGAAAAACAGCCGCGCCTGAGAAAAGTGATCGCCGAACGACTCGCTGCGCTCACGGATCTTGTGCGCGTCAATCCGCTCCGGATAGGACTCGAACCCACCGTCCTGCGCCGCTGGCGGTGTTTCCTTGGGCCAACCGCTGTCGATGGAGTTTGGCTCGTAAGCCGCCCGGCCCTTGTCGATAGTGGAGCGATGCATGGCGTCGCGCTGGTTGTTATGGAGCGGCGTCACCGGCTGGTTGATCGGCAACTGGTGAAAGTTCGGCCCGCCCAGTCGGCTGATTTGCGTATCGGTGTAGGAAAACAGCCGGCCCTGCAGCAACGGATCATTCGAGAAGTCGATGCCCGGTACGATGTGCCCGGGACAGAACGCGACCTGCTCGACTTCGGCGAAGAAGTTGTCGGGGTTGCGGTTAAGCACCATTTTGCCCAGCGGGGTGATCGGCACCAGTTCTTCAGGAATCAGCTTGGTAGGGTCAAGGATGTCGAAGTCGAACGCGTGTTCCTTATCTTCAGGAATCACCTGCACCCCCAGTTCCCACTCAGGGTAATCACCGCTCTCAATCGCTTCCCAGAGATCGCGACGATGGTAGTCGGTGTCTTTACCTGCAAGTTTTTGCGCTTCATCCCACACCAACGAACAGGTGCCTGCAGTCGGGCGCCAGTGGAACTTGACGAAGTTGGACTGGCCTTGCGCATTGATCAGGCGGAAGGTGTGAACGCCAAAACCCTGCATGCTGCGTAGGCTTTTTGGAATCGCCCGGTCAGACATGGCCCAAATCACCATGTGCGCCGACTCCGGCTGCAGCGAGACAAAATCCCAAAATGTATCGTGGGCCGAGCCACCAGTAGGAATTTCGTTGTGTGGCTCAGGTTTTACCGCATGCACGAAGTCAGGAAACTTGATCGCATCCTGAATGAAGAACACCGGCATGTTATTGCCCACCAGATCGAAGTTGCCTTCTTCGGTGAAGAACTTCACGGCAAAACCGCGTACATCGCGCACGGTATCACCCGAGCCACGTGGGCCCTGAACCGTGGAGAAGCGCGCAAACACCGGGGTTTTGTGCGCAGGATCGCGCAGGAACCCGGCCTTGGTCAGCGCCGAATGGTTTTCATAGCTCTGGAAGTAACCATGGGCGCCGGTACCCCGGGCATGGACGATGCGCTCCGGAATCCGCTCATGGTCAAAATGCGTGATCTTTTCACGCATGATGAAATCTTCGAGCAGCGAAGGGCCGCGGGATCCGACTTTCAAGGTGTTCTGGTTATCGGCGATTTTCACGCCCTGATTGGTTCGCAGCGCTTGGCCCGTGGCGTCGGAACGGAAGGTTTCCAGGCTTTGCAGCTTGGTATTGGTGTTGCCACGATCCAGTGTGTCGGTGCCCGCCAATTCACTCTTGGACGGGGCCACAGGTTTTTTAGTACTCATCAGACAAAAACTCCTCGCTTGCATTGGCCAAGGCGGTCCCCCGGCTCTGTTCGAGCAAAACCCAGGCACGGCACCTGGGAATCGAGTTGCTTAAGTAATGACTTGCGGGGTTTTGTACCGTTCCTTTTTTATGACCTTTGATCGCGTTATTGCCAAATCGCTGGTTGAATGCGAAATAAATGCTAAGAAACGCTATACGGACAGGCTAAAATGCGCGCCCGGCTAACCGCTGATCCCTTTTTAATGCGCCCCACAAGGTTCGCTACGTGATCGAGTTTCATAACGTCCATAAAACTTACCGGGTCGCCGGTAAGGATATTCCCGCATTGCATCCCACCAGCCTGCGGGTCGAAAACGGCCAGGTGTTCGGCCTGATTGGTCACTCTGGCGCGGGAAAAAGTACCCTGCTGCGTCTGATCAACCGCCTTGAAGAGCCCACTGGCGGCCAGATCAAGGTCGATGACGAAGAAGTCACCGCCCTGGACGCCAACGGCCTGCGCCGTTTCCGCCAGCAGGTCGGGATGATTTTCCAGCACTTCAATCTGCTGGCCTCCAAGACCGTCGCCGACAACGTGGCATTGCCGCTGAAACTGGCGGGCGAGTTGTCGCGCGCTGAAGTCGATGAACGCGTGGCTGAGTTGCTCGCCCGCGTCGGCCTGTCGGACCACGCGAAGAAATACCCGGCGCAGTTATCAGGCGGCCAGAAGCAGCGTGTCGGCATCGCCCGCGCCTTGGCCACCAAGCCGAAGATCCTGTTGTGCGACGAAGCCACCAGCGCGCTTGATCCGCAGACCACCGCGTCGGTTCTGCAACTGCTGGCCGAGATCAACCGTGAGTTGAAGCTGACCATCGTACTGATCACCCATGAGATGGACGTGATCCGCCGTGTGTGTGACCAGGTCGCGGTGATGGATGCCGGCGTGATCGTCGAGCAAGGCAGCGTGGCCGAGGTGTTCCTGCACCCCAAACACCCGACCACCAAGCGCTTCGTGCAAGAAGCCGAGCAGGTCGATGAGGGCGAGCAGCGCAATGACTTCGCCCACGTGCCGGGGCGCATCGTGCGCCTGACGTTCCAGGGCGACGCGACCTACGCGCCACTGCTGGGGACCGTCGCCCGCGAAACGGGCGTGGACTACAGCATCCTGGCCGGTCGTATCGACCACATCAAAGACACTCCCTACGGGCAACTGACCCTGGCCATTACCGGCGGTGACATGGAAGCGGCCTTCGCTCGCTTCACCGCGGCCGATGTCCACATGGAGATCCTGCGTTAATGGACGGTTTACTGCATTACTTCGACCAGGTTGACTGGGCCGACATCTGGGTTGCCACTGGCGACACCATGCTGATGCTCAGCACCTCGCTGTTCTTCACGGTACTCATCGGCCTGCCGCTGGGTGTGCTGCTGTTTCTGTGCAGCCCGCGACAGTTGCTGGAACAGAAAGCCACTTATTCGATACTGGCCTTTGTGGTTAACGCCATACGTTCCCTGCCTTTTATCATCCTGCTGATTGTGATGATTCCCACCACTGTCTTTCTTACGGGAACCTCCCTGGGTGTGGCGGGGGCGATTCCACCGCTGGTGGTCGGTGCCTCGACATTCTTCGCGCGCCTGGTGGAAACCGCCCTGCGCGAAGTCGATCGCGGCATCATCGAAGCCACGCAAGCCATGGGCGCGACGACCCGGCAGATCATCGTCAAAGCGCTGCTGCCCGAGGCACGACCCGGCATCATCGCCGCAATCACCGTCACGGCCATCGCCCTGGTCGGGTATACCGCCATGGCCGGCGTGGTCGGTGCCGGTGGCCTGGGTGACCTGGCCATTCGTTATGGTTATCAGCGCTTTCAGGACGACGTGATGGTTGTGACTGTGGTGATGCTGATTGTTCTGGTGCAAATTCTGCAAACCGTCGGCGACAAGCTGGTGGCGCATTTCTCTCGAAAATAACGGCCATTGCCGACCTGACGTCGGCCTGCCCGAACAAGGAGCTTGTTGGATGAAAAAACTACTGGTTGCTTTCGCCGCCGTTGCCGCGTTTTCCGCCCACGCCGAGACCCTGACGGTCGCCGCCACACCGGTGCCGCACGCCGAGATCCTTGAGTTCGTCAAGCCAGCACTGGCCAAGGAAGGCGTGGAGCTGAACGTCAAAGTCTTTACCGACTACGTTCAACCGAACGTGCAAGTGGCCGAAAAACGCCTGGATGCCAACTTTTTCCAACACCAGCCGTACCTGGATGAGTTCAACAAGGCCAAGGGCACGCACCTGGTGAGCGTTGCCGGCGTGCATCTGGAACCCCTGGGCGCCTACTCCAGCAAGTACAAGACCCTGGACGAGCTGCCAAGCGGCGCCAACGTGGTGATCCCGAACGACGCCACCAACGGCGGCCGCGCACTGTTGCTGCTGGCCAAGAACGGCCTGATCACCTTGAAGAACCCGACAGACATCCTGTCGACCATCAAGGACATCACCGCCAACCCGAAAAACCTCAAGTTCCGCGAACTGGAAGCCGCCACGCTGCCACGCGTACTGACCCAGGTCGATCTGGCACTGATCAACACCAACTACGCCCTCGAAGCCAAGCTGGACCCTGCCAAGGACGCCCTGGCGATCGAAGGCAGCGACTCGCCTTACGTCAACATCCTGGTGACCCGCGAGGACAACAAGGATTCGGACGCCGTGAAGAAGCTGGTCGCAGCCCTGCACACGCCTGAAGTGAAAAAATTCATCGAAGATAAGTACAAAGGCGCGGTCAAGCCCGCGTTCTGATCGATCTCCAAGCCCCTGGAGATCAAAATGTGGGAGCGGGCTTGCTCGCGATTGTGGTGTATCAGACACGTATAAGGTGACTGACACGCCGTCATCGCGAGCAAGCCCGCTCCCACATTTATGCCCGCTCGGCTTAGTTACGCTGCAACAACCCCGGCAACTGCGCCACCAGCTTCTGGTTATTCAGCGGCGCACGGATAAATCCACGCTGCGTCCCGTCCGGCCCGATCAGCGCCAGGTTGCCGCTGTGGTCTACGGTGTAGTTGGGCTTGCTGGTGTCCGCCGGAATGAACGGAATACTCACCGCATTCGATACCTTCTGCACCTCCTCCACGTTCGCGCCGGTCAGGCCCAAAAACTGAGGGTCGAAGTAGCCAAGATACTGCTTGAGTTGCGTCGGCGTATCGCGATGCGGGTCAACGCTGACCAAAACCACCTGCAACTTATCCACAACGTCCTTGGGCAGTTCACTCTTGATCTGCCGCAGTTGGGCGAGGGTGGTCGGGCAGATGTCCGGGCAGAAGGTGTAGCCAAAGAACAACAGGCTCCACTTGCCTTTCAACTCGCTGACCAGCACCGGCTGGCCGTCCTGGTTGGTCATGGTCACAGGCGGTAACTGACGACTTTGCGGCAGCAGGATAATGCCCGCGTCGATCAACGCCGTTGGATCACCCTGGCCTTTGCCGGACAGTACTTTGTTGACGGTCAGGCCCATGACCAATGCCACAAGGGCCACCAGAATAAAGACAGTTTTTTGAGTTCGAGTCATAGGTTCAACAGTAAGTAGTGATCTACAAGCAGCGCGATAAACAGCAGGAACAGGTACCAGATAGAGTACTTGAAGGTGTTGATCGCCGCGTGCGGCCGACTGCCACGGTACAGCACCCAGGCCCATTGCAGAAAGCGCCCGCCCAGGACCAACGCAGATCCCAGGTATAACAATCCGCTCATGTGGATGACATAAGGCATCAGACTCACAGCCAGCAACACACAGGTGTACAGCAGGATATGCACCTTGGTGTAGTGCTCGCCGTGGGTCACCGGCAGCATCGGAATATCAGCCTTGGCATATTCCTCCTTGCGATGAATCGCCAGGGCCCAGAAGTGCGGCGGCGTCCAGGCGAAGATGATCAGCACCAGCAACAATGGCTCCGCGCTGACATGACCGGTCACCGCGACCCAGCCCAGCAACGGCGGCGCCGCGCCGGCAAGGCCGCCAATCACGATATTTTGCGGCGTCGCACGCTTGAGAAAGCCGGTATAGATCACCGCGTAACCCAGCAGCGAAGCCAGCGTCAGCCATGCCGCCAAGGGATTGGTGAACGTCAGCAGCAACGCCAATCCTGCCACCGCCAGCGCCAGCGCAAAGGTCAGGGCGGCGGCAGGCGAAACACGGCCTTCCGCCAGCGGGCGCTTGTGCGTACGCGCCATCAGCGCATCAATGCGCCGGTCCACCACATGGTTGACCGCCGCCGCGCCGCCGGCACACAGCGCAATGCCCAGGTTGCCGAAGATCAGCACCGGCCATGGCACGCCGGCCCGGGTGGCGAGAAACATGCCCACCAAGGAGGTGATGAGCATCAGCACCACCACTTTGGGCTTGGTCAGTTCCAGGTAGTCACGCCAGGTCGCTCGACTGTCACGCGCCTCGGTCAAGGTCGCCATGGCATCTCTCCTTTGAGGGTAATGAGGCCCGATACCTGTTTACGCGGGCTGAAGCGCCAACCGAGCGGCACGTGATGACGCACCCGAACCAGGCTGGTACGCGCGTGATAATTGACCAGCACCAGGGTCAGCAGCAACGCGGCACCGCCTGCGTTATGCGCGACCGCCACGGGCAGCGGCAGGTGGAAGTACACATTGCTCAGCCCCAGGGCGATTTGCGCAGCCAGCGCGACCAGCAGCAGGCCAGCCAGGCGCGTCATGCCTACCGTCTTGAGTTGCCAGGCCAGCCCCAGCAGCGCCAGCGTCACCACCAACGCGCCCATGCGATGGGTCAGATGAATCGCCGTGCGGGCCTCGCTGTCCAGTTGTCCGCCGAGGTAGTTGGGCCCGATGTGCTGGGTCAGATGAAAACCATTGGCAAAATCTGCCGCCGGCCACCATTCACCGTGGCAGGTCGGCAAGTCGATACAGGCCACTGCCGCATAGTTGGAACTGACCCAGCCGCCGAGGGCGACCTGCCCGATGACCAGCACCAACCCGGCCGTCGCCCAATACTGCAAGCGTCGGGGCACGATCAACGCCGGCAACACGCCGGACAGGCGCAGCGTCAGCAAAAACAGCAGGCTCAAGGTCGCAAAGCCGCCCAATAAATGCCCAGTGACCACTTGCGGCCAGAGCTTGAGCGTGACCGTCCACATGCCAAAGATCGCCTGGGCAAACACCACCGCCAGCAGAAACAAGGGCAGCTTCAACGGCTGCCCCGGATGACGTCGGTGGGTCCAGGCACGCGTGGCCAGCAGGGCGATCAGCAGCCCCAGCGTGCCCGCCGCGTAGCGATGAATCATCTCGTTCCAGCCCTTTTCGGCCTCCACCGGCGTATCCGGGAAATGCAGTTCGGCATGGGCCAGTTGGGCCTCGCTCTTGGGCACGCTGATAAAACCGTAGCACCCTGGCCAATCCGGGCAACCGAGGCCGGCATGGGTCAGCCGGGTGTAGGCCCCCAGCAACACCACCACTAACGCCAGCAAAGTGGCAAACAACGCGAGGCGAAATCCAGGCTTGGCCATGACGATGCCCTTATCCGATATTCGACAGTTTCAGCAGATGGCGCAGGTCGTTCAGCAAGTCCTTGCCCTTGACCTGGGCGTCGTAGCGCAATACCAGATTGCCGTGGGGATCGACGATCCACAGTTGCGCATCTCCCGGCGCGGCGGCGTTCTGCTTGAAGGCCGGCAACGCCAGCGGGTAGCGCTGCAATTGGGGGTATTCGATGTTCAGCTTGGCTTCGTACTCGGCACTGACCGGCTGCGCGCTGGCCAAGGCGTGGCTGGCGCGCGAGGCATCTCGACCGAGGCCGATCTGCAATTGGCGCGCGAGGTACACCAGTTGCTGGCAATCGGCAGCGCAGGCGGTGGGGGCGGTGACCAGCAGTTGCCAACGCTCTTCGTTTGCCTGGACGCCGATATCGGCGCGGGTCTGGCCGTTGCCAATCAACTGCCCGTGATAACTGCGACCGTCCGGCACCCAGAACTGCAACTTGTACATAAAGGTGGCCAGTACCATCGGACCGATCACCATCAGCACGATCAAGATCAGTTGCCAGCGCCCCTTGCGCCGGTCGGGCGCGGCGCGTGTGTCAGACATGCTGGGTGGATTCATGGCTGTTCCCATGGTGCTTCTCCCTTGCGTTGTGCCATCCGAGGTAGAGGTAAAGACCGCACAGCGCCAGCGCCATGGCGAACCACTGCACGGCATACCCCACGTGTTTTTCCGGCCCCATGGCCACTACCGGCCAATGGGTTTCGTAAGTCGCCGGGCCGGCTTCGGCCCGCAGCTCATAGGCCAATCCGTTGCGCCCAAGCTCCGCCCACAAGGCCGCCGGATGCAGCGCGGTGAGCAAGCGCGGCCAGGCGCCGCCGTCAGGATCGGCGTGCAGTTGAAAGGTCTCGCCGGGGGCCACATACACCCACGCCTCCAGACTCGAGGGTTGCGCCGGCGTGGTGAAGGCGGGGGGCACGCGCCGGTCCGGCCAAGGCAGCCAGCCGCGATTGAGCCACAGCCAGAGGCCGCTGGCCTGATCGTGAAAGGGTTGCAGCAACTCCACGCCCGCCTTGCCATCGCGCATCCGGTTGTCCAGCAGCACGCTGTGCTCGGCGTCGAACGCTCCACGTAGATGCACCCGCCGAAAGGCCGGATCCAGCGTTTCCTGCAATTGCTCAGCGCTCACCGGTTCCGCGGCCCTGCGCTCGGCGTAGTTTTCCAGCAGCGCCTGTTTTTCCTGGCCCCGAGATAATTGCCAGAACCCCAGACTCACCATCAGCGGCAGCAACACCAGCACCACCAGCGTCGGCGCAATCCCCGGGCGAAAGCGTTTCATGGCATTGCCACAGAGGTCGCTGGTGCGCTGGCTATACTGAATCTCATTGCCCGCCCCTCCCAAAAAGAGCCCAGGAGCCTGACCATGCTCAAAGCCGCTATTGCCCTGATGCTGATCGCTACCGTTGTGAGCCTGTTCAGTGGCTTGTTTTTTCTGGTCAAGGACGAGGGCAACTCCAACCGCCTCGTCACTGCCTTGACCGTACGTGTCACGCTGGCCGTGATCACCCTGGCATTGATCACCTGGGGTTTCTTCAGCGGCCAACTGGTCTCCCATGTCCCGTGGTAACGAGGCGCCGGGACAAAGCGCTTCACAGTACGTAAACGAAGAAAAACAGGCCGATCCACACCACGTCCACAAAGTGCCAGTACCAACTGGCCGCCTCGAAGCCGAACTGGTGCTCGGCATTGAAATGCCCTTTCAGCACACGCATCAGCATCACGAACAGAATGATGGTGCCGATGGTGACGTGAGCGCCGTGAAAGCCGGTCAGCATGAAGAAGGTCGCGCCGTATACCCCGGAGCCTAATGTCAGGCCCAGCTCCTTGTAGGCGTGGACGTATTCCTCAACCTGGAACCCAAGAAATGCCACACCCAGCAACACCGTGAGCGCCAGCCAGATTTTCAGCGCGCCACGATGGCCCTTGCGCAACGCATGGTGGGCGATGGTGATGGTCACGCTGGAACTCACCAACAGAATGGTGTTGACCAACGGCAAGCCCCACGGGCTGATGGTGCCTTCGGGCGCGGGGAAGAGTTTCGGGTCCGGGTTGTTGAGCAGCGGCCAGGCGAACTCGAAATTCGGCCACAACATATGCGCAACGCCTTTCGATCCTTCGCCGGCCAACCAGGGCGCGGACAAATGGCGCACGTAAAACAGCGCGCCAAAGAATGCGATGAAAAACATCACCTCGGAAAAGATGAACCAGGACATGCCCCAGCGAAAGGAACGATCCATCTGCGCGCTGTAGAGGCCGGCGCGGCTCTCCTTGATCACCGCGCCGAACCAGCCAAACATCATGTAGGCCAGCAACAGGCCGCCGACGAAAAAGATCAGCGGGCCATTTGATTCAGGGCGTGCCGCCTTGAGGTCGTTGAACCACAGGCCCAGGCCATACACGCTGATCAACATGCCGAACGTGGCAATTATCGGCCATTTACTTTGCGCTGGTACGTAGTACGTATCATGATTCGACATGTATTCGTTCTCCTAATCGAGCCCGCAGGCACGCCTAGCCGCCGGTATGGACAGCCACGGGCGGTTGGCGCGCGGTGATATCGAACAGCGTGTAAGCCAGGGTCAAGTGCTTCACATTCAAGGGCATGTCGCGGTCGACAATGAAGCGCACTGGCATCTCGATCCGCTCCCCTGGCTGCAGCACTTGCTGGGTAAAGCAGAAACACTCGGTCTTGTGGAAGTACATCGCCGCTTCCGCCGGGGAAATACTCGGGATCGCCTGCGCCGTCATCGGTTTGTCGGTGGGGTTGAAGGCGACAAACACCATCTCGTTGACCGCGCCGGGATTGACCACCACTTCGTCAGCCGTGGAATGAAACTCCCAGACCATATCCACTGCATTGGTGGACAGAAACTGCACCCGCACCTGCCGCGACTGATCGACCACCTGCGAGCCCTGGTACTGCCCGGCCGTCTTGCCGTTGATGCCAAACGCGCTGCACATCACGTCATAGATCGGCACCAGGGCAAAGCCGAAAGCGAACATCGCCAGCACCAGGATCAACAGGCGCGTAATCAGGCGTCTGGTCGGCAGGGGTTCAGCCATGGGCGCCTCCCTTCCGGATATTCATTTGACCTCCGGCGGGGTGGTGAAGGTGTGGTACGGCGCGGGCGAGGGGACGCTCCATTCCAGCCCCTCGGCGCCATCCCAGGGTTTGGCCGCCGCCGGCTGACCGCCGCGGATGCATTTGATGACGATGAACAGAAAGAAAATCTGCGTGGCGCCGAACATGAAAGCGCCCACCGACGACACCATGTTGAAGTCGGCGAACTGCAGGTTATAGTCCGGCACCCGACGCGGCATGCCCGCCAGCCCAACGAAGTGCATCGGGAAGAACGCCATGTTCATCCCCACGAATGACAACCAGAAATGCAGCTTGCCCAGGGTTTCGTCGTACATGTGGCCGGTCCATTTCGGCAGCCAGTAGTACGCCGAGGCGAAGATCCCGAAGATCGCCCCCGGCACCAGCACGTAATGGAAGTGCGCGACCACAAAGTAGGTGTCGTGGTACTGGAAGTCCGCCGGGGCGATGGCCAGCATCAGTCCGGAAAAACCACCGATGGTGAACAGGATCACAAAGGCCACGGCAAACAGCATCGGCGTCTCGAACGTCAGTGACCCCTGCCACATGGTGCTGACCCAGTTGAACACCTTCACCCCGGTGGGCACTGCGATCAGCATGGTTGCGTACATGAAGAACAACTCGCCCACCAACGGAATGCCCACCACAAACATGTGGTGGGCCCAGACGATGAACGACAGGAAGGCAATGCTTGCCGTGGCGTAGACCATCGAGGTGTAGCCGAACAGCGGCTTGCGCGAGAACGCCGGGATGATCGCGCTGACGGCGCCGAACGCCGGCAGGATCATGATGTACACCTCGGGATGACCGAAGAACCAGAACACGTGCTGGAACAACACCGGATCCCCCCCGCCGGCGGCGCTGAAGAAGCTGGTGCCGAAGTGAATGTCCATCAACATCATCGTCACGCACCCAGCCAGCACCGGCATCACCGCGATCAGCAAGAACGCGGTGATCAGCCAGGTCCAGACAAACAGCGGCATTTTCATCAACGTCATGCCCGGCGCACGCAGGTTGAGAATGGTCGCGACCACGTTGATCGCCCCCATGATCGAACTGACGCCCATCAGGTGAATGGCGAAGATGAAAAAGGTCACGCTTTCCGGAGCGTAAGTGGTGGAGAGCGGGGCGTAGAACGTCCAGCCGAAATTCGGCCCGCCACCCGGTGAAAACAACGTCGATACCAGCAACAGGAATGCCGCGGGCAGCAGCCAGAAGCTGAAGTTGTTCATGCGCGGCAACGCCATGTCCGGCGCACCGATCATCAGCGGGATCATCCAGTTGGCCAGGCCGACGAAGGCCGGCATCACCGCGCCAAACACCATGATCAGGCCATGCATGGTGGTCATCTGGTTAAAGAATGCCGGCTCCACGATCTGCAGGCCCGGCTGGAACAACTCGGCGCGAATCACCATGGCGAAGGAACCGCCGAGCAGGAACATGGCGAAACTGAACCACAGGTACATGGTCCCGATGTCTTTGTGGTTGGTGGTCAGTACCCAGCGCATCAGGCCCTTGGCGGGACCGTGAGCGTGGTCACCGGCATGACCGTGGTCATCGATCACAGTGCTCATGGCCTTTCTCCTGCAAACGAGTGGGCGGGACGGTTCAGGGAATACGCAATGAAGAAAGTCATTTGCTCTCCGCCTGTTTAAGTTCCAGCACGTCTTTCGGGGTAACCATGTCGCCTTTGTTGTTGCCCCACGCATTACGTTCGTAGGTCACCACCGCCGCAATATCGACTTCCGAGAGTTGCTTGCCGAAGGCGGCCATCGCCGTGCCGGGCTTGCCGTGGTAGACGATGCCCAGGTGATCTTCCTTCGGCCCCGTGGCAATTTTCGAGCCCTTGAGCGCCGGGAACATCGGTGGCAGGCCTTGGCCTTCAGCCTGGTGACAGGCGACACAAGCGGTGTGGTAAACCTTGTCGCCACGGGCGACGAGTTCCTCGAGCGTCCACTCTTTGGAGGTCAGCTCCTTGAGCTTGGCGGCCTCCTGCTTGCGCTCGCCCAGCCAGGCGTCGTAGTCGGCCCTGGATTTGACCTCGACCACGATGGGCATGAAACCGTGGTCCTTGCCGCACAGTTCGGCGCATTGGCCACGGTAGATCCCAGGCTTCTCGACACGGGTCCAGGCTTCATTGACGAAACCGGGGATGGCATCGCGCTTGACCGCGAAGGCCGGCACCCACCAGGAGTGGATCACATCGGCCGCAGTCACCAGGAAGCGCACCTTGGCGCCCACCGGCAGCACCAATGGCTGATCGACTTCCAGCAGGTAGTGCTCGCCCTTGTCGGCCTTGTTTTGAATCTGTTCGGCGGGGGTGGCCAGGTTGCTGAAGAACTCGACGTCCTGGCCCAGGTATTTGTAATGCCATTTCCACTGGTAGCCGGTGACCTGGATATCGATATCCGACTCACTGCTGTCGTAGATGTTGATCAGGGTCTTGGTCGCCGGAATGGCCATGGCTACCAGAATCAGCAGGGGCACGACGGTCCAGAGGATTTCCACCGTGGTGCTCTCGTGAAACTTGGCCGCCACCTGACCGGTGGAGCGTCGATGGACAATCATCGACCAGAACATCGCGCCAAACACGATGATGCCGATCACCACACAGATCCAGAATATGGTCATGTGCAAATCGAACACAGCGTGACTGACTTCAGTGGCCCCTGGCGCCATATTCACCGTCCAGGCGGCCTGCGCCTGGCTGAATACTGACCACAAGAGTAGGCCCATCCAAACATGTGGATGTCGCGTCATTGCGGGTTCCCCTTATCGTTCTTGTTATCCCGCCGGTGTGCACCTGCGGCCAAGGGGGCGGCTTCCAAACTGCTTGCATCCGCCAAGCCTTGCCTGCTTATGCAGTCGGGCGTCATCAGCTAATCGCGTACAAACCCGAGTATAGCCAGCGACTGCGACCCCGCAATGTGGGAGGGCAAATCAATAAAAAATGACCAACGGTGCAGATCAGACAAGGGATTGAACGCCTATCCGACGAACGATGGCATTTCGATATAGCGAACGCACATAAGCATGAAATAATTATGACAAATGCGTCTGAGGGGCCCGTATAAACGAGCTACCTTATGCAGTCCCCTTTCCCGTGCCTGTATTTCTGGAGCTTTCATGAACACCGCCGCATTGCGCGAGCAGATTTCCCGTGCCCATCAACACGAAGCCAGCACTCACCAGCTTGCCCGGCAGCTGGAAGCAAAATTGCCCCATCTGCATTCGTCCATTTCACTGGCTGAACAGGATCGTAACGGGGTGATGACGCGCTTCGTCGCGGCCTACATCGATCTGGTCCCGGACTTGCTGGATGCCGCCAATGAAGTCGCCCGCGAAGCGGGTATTGAAAGCCAGATAAAACCAGTGCTGAAAATTGCCGAACATTTCTTCCTGCAACCCCCTGCGATCCTCGCCGGCCATGAAGGCCTGGACAGCTTGCTGGATGAGGCTTACCTGGCCCACAGGCTGGTAGAAGAGGTGAACGATTTGTATATCAAGCACTTCAGTCAGCCGCTGATTCCAGCGGATACCACCGTCGCCAATCTGATCGCGCATCAGTTGATCGGCGAAGACTTTGCCAACCAATTGGATGAAGCCGTACACCTGGCGGTCGATGAAATGCTCGACGAGGACAGCTTTGCCCTGGAGTCGGTTGAAGCCTATCGCGACACGCTCAAGAGCCCCGACACCGAAGCGGCGTGGAAGCGCTGGCCGTGCCTGTCGCGACAGCTCGGCGTGGAGTTGGAGCTGGATCAGCCAGCGTAATTTCCCGATCACGCTCCTGTAGGAGCATAGGGCTCTACACAACGTTCAGAATCTGGTGAGTTTCCCCGTGGCGAGCGGGCTTGCCCCGCGTAGGGCTGCGAAGCAGCCCCAGTAAGCCGAATGCGGTGTATCAAATACTCCGTAGCGGCTGATTTTGGGACGGCTTCGCAGTCCAACGCGGGACAAGCCCGCTCGCCACAACAGCCCTATCTGCTCAAATTGTGTAGATAACTATGCTGCAGGAG
Organism: Pseudomonas sp. GQ91; assembly: GCF_059758795.1. NCBI lineage: Bacteria > Pseudomonadati > Pseudomonadota > Gammaproteobacteria > Pseudomonadales > Pseudomonadaceae > Pseudomonas > Pseudomonas sp. GQ91. Next base: position 197,515 of record NZ_JCAXED010000010.1, on the reverse strand, counting down.
CGAGGGGTTCAGGCGGCCGCCGAGCCAATCCCGGTGTTCGTCCGCACCCGGCCTTCCAACCTGCGCTTCAAGCCTCGCGCCTCAATCACCAACGTCGAGCCCTTCGCCGCATTGGCACGGCCCCATTCCTCCAAAAGCTCCAGACAGGAATGGTCGATGTAACTCAGGTTATTGAGTGGTACATGCACGGTAGTCCCCGTGGGTACCGTCGACAATACTTGGGTCAACGCGGGCACTTTCAGAAAGGTCGCTGCACCGCTCAGGCGCAGCTCCATCTCGCCCTCCTGAGGCAAGTCGATCAGGCTGACTTTTAGCCGGGAGGCCTTGAATGCCAGCTTGAGCAATGTCAGCCCAAAGCCCACCAGCACACCCGTGAGCAGGTCGCTGAAGATGATGGCCAAGGCCGTGGCCGCATAGGTAAACATCGGCATCCGACCATAACGAGCCAGCCCCCGGAACGCCTTGAGATCCACCAGCTTGACCCCGGTATACACCAGCACACCCGCCAGGCTTGCCACCGGAATACTTTGCAGCACGCTGGACAGCAGCAACACAAAAGCCAACAGCCACACGCCGTGGAACATCGCTGACAACCGCGTGGTCGCACCCGCCTGGACGTTAGCCGAGCTGCGCACGATCACGCCCGTCATGGGCAACGCTCCGACCAGACCACACAGCATGTTGCCTACGCCCTGGGCGGACAATTCCTTGTCGAAATCCGAGCGCTGGCCGCTGTGCATACGGTCAACCGCCGCTGCTGACAGCAGGGTTTCGGCGCTGGCGATAAAGGCCACCGCGAAGGCTGCGATCAACAGATTCGGATCAGCCAGGTTCAGCAGGTCGCTGGGGCGCAGCCAATCGATGGCTTCAGCGAGGTTTTCCGGTACTTCAACGCGCTTGACCTGCAACGCCAGCGCCAGGCTGGCCGCCGTCGCCAAACCCACGCCGAGCAACGCTCCCGGCACAAAACGCAGTTTTTGCGGACGGAATTTATCCCACAGCCACATCACCAGAATCGTCGACAGCCCGAGCAAACCGGCTTGCCAACCGAGCCCGCCACCCAGCGCGGGAATAGCCTCGGCCAAGGCGGCGGGGAAGCCTGCGAGGTTATCCAGCCCGGAGGGTTTCGGTGCCGCATCCAGCATCACATGGACTTGCGACAGGACAATCAGCACCCCGATTCCCGCCAGCATTCCGTAGACCACCGCCGGGGCGGTCACGCGGAACCAGCAGCCGAGCCGCAAGCGTCCGGCGACCAGTTGCAGGAAGCCCGCCAGCAGCAGGATCGGCCCGAGCATGAGCATGCCATGCTGGCGCACCAGCTCGAAAACCAACACCGCCAGACCGGCTGCGGGGCCGCTGACTTGCAGTGGCGATCCCGCCATCCAACCGACCACCAGGCCACCGATGATCCCAGTGATCAAGCCTTTGGCCGGTGGCATGCCCGAAGCGATGGCGATCCCCATGCACAATGGCAGGGCGACCAGAAACACCACCACGGACGCTAACAGCTCCCGTGGCAATACAGCTTTCAATTGAGCAGCACGCATAATGACTCTCCCGAGGCATTCGCCGGGCGTGACAACGCCTGGCTGCGTTATGGCAGCCATCGCGTTACCCGGCGGGGAAGGGTTTTAGAAGCGCGCTTTAGGCGTCGCCGAAGGGATCGAATCGGTGCCGCTCAACGGTCGGAACGCCGACAGATCCGCATCGTAGGCCCGAATTTCACTGGTCTCGATGTTGTAGATCCAGCCGTGGATAAACAAATGACCGTTGGCCATGCGCGACGCCACCGACGGGTGGGTGCGCAAATGCTGCAACTGAGCGATGACGTTCTCTTCGGTCAGCACCTTCATGCTTTCGCCTTCATTGGCGCAGTCGCAGTTGTCCTGGACCATGGTCTTGGCGACCTCGGCGTGGCGCAGCCAGGCCTTGACGGTCGGCATTTTCTCCAGGCTCTGGGGATTGAGCACCGCGCGCATGGCGCCGCAATCGGAGTGGCCACACACAATGATGTGCTGCACGCCCAAGGCCAGTACCGCGTACTCGATGGCCGTGGAAACACCGCCGTTCATTTGCCCGTAGGGTGGCACCACGTTGCCGACATTACGGGTCACGAACAAGTCGCCGGGGGAACTCTGGGTAATCAGTTCTGGAACGATGCGCGAATCGGCGCAGGTGATAAACATCGCCCTCGGGCTCTGGGCCGTGGCGAGTTTCTTGAAGAGTTCTTCCTGCTGGGGAAAGACCTCGTTATGGAAATGCATAAAACCATCAACGATATGTTGCAGCGCTGCATCGGCGGACTCCGCCTGGTGAGGGGCTGAAGCCGACGCAGCCAACGGCTGTTTATCCTTGTCACTCATGATTCATCCTCTTGGTTGGAGCGGGGGAGTCTTCCCGTTCAGTTCGACACATCGCCAGCGAAATAGTTGAAAACCACTCACCCAGCGACGCCGACTCGTTAGTCACTCGATGAACAAGGTATCCGCCGAAACTTAACTCAAACTGAATAAACCGCTCTATCTCGCGGGTTTCATTGATATCAAAACGCGACTATCCGCGCTGCCAAGAGCACGCATTTGCGCCAGTCTACAACAATGCCATCTGCCTGCCGGGGGGACAAAACGCCGTGCAATCCAGGTTAAAACCTTCCCGGCGATTAAGCCCCAAACGCTTGATCGCCTTGGCAAAGCGTTGCGCCAGCAGATCGGCGAATGGCCCTTCACCGCGCATGCGTATACCGAAACGACTGTCATACACCTCACCACCACGCACCTGGCGCACCAGACTCATCACATGGGCCGCGCGTTGCGGATAATGGGCCGCCAGCCATTCCTCGAACAGCGGCGCCACCTCGAGCGGCAGGCGCAACATCATGTAGGCCGCGCTCTGCGCGCCAGCAGCGTGGGCCTCGGCCAGCAGGCTTTCCAACTCGCTGTCGTTGATCATCGGAATCATCGGCGAACACAGCACGCCCACCGGGATCCCCGCTTCACGCATCACCCGAATGGCCCGCAACCTGGCCTTGGGCGCTGCCGCCCGGGGTTCCAGAATGCGCTTGAGCTCATCGTCCAGGCTGGTAAGGCTGATCATCACCGCCACCAGACGTTGCCGAGCCAGTTCCGTCAGCAGATCAAGATCGCGCAGGATCAGCGAGCCCTTGGTAATAATCGTCACCGGATGCCGGTAGCGCAGCAGCACTTGCAGGATTTGCCGGGTGATCGTGTGCTCCCGCTCGATGGGCTGGTACGGATCCGTGTTGGCCCCCAGGTTGATCGGCGCACACACATAACCCGGCTTGGACAGTTGCCGTTCCAGGACCTCGGCGGCGTTGCTCTTGGCGATCAAGCGGGTTTCAAAATCCAGACCAGGTGACATGTCCCAATAGGCGTGGCTGGGTCTTGCGTAGCAATAAATGCAACCGTGCTCGCAGCCTCGATAAGGGTTGATGGAGCGGTCAAACGGCAGGTCGGGCGAGGTGTTGCGGGTGATGATGGTCTTCGCCGTCTCAAGCCGCACTTCGGTGCCCTGGGTCGGCGGGACCTCCTGATACCAACCGTCGTCCTCGACCACGCTGAGGGTGGGCGCGAAGCGATTGTGCAGATGGGTGCCGGTGCCTCGCCCCCGGGGCGGCAGAGGAGTGGACATGAAAGCGCCTCTATACTGTTTTTTTATACAGTACAGAGGCGCAGGGTATCTGACCAGTGCCGTTGAGCGGCAAAAACCGAATCAGTGCTCCGTCGTCACTTGCCCCAGGTCATCGCCGGAGGTCGTGTGCTTGTCGCTGCTACGCAGGTCCGCCACGTCGCTGGCGTTCACCGACGCGCCCTGGTTGCCCCAACTGCCACGGATGAAACTCACCACATCGGCCACCTCCTGATCCGACAGCCGCCAGGCAAAGGCCGGCATGGTGAAGGTCGATGGCGCGGTGTGAGTCGCCGGCAGCGTGCCGCCGTTCAACACGAGGTTGATCAGTGACGTGGCATCTGCCGTCTGCACCACCGGGTTGCCCGCCAGCGCCGGGAACACCCGGGTATAGCCATGGCCATCGGTACGGTGGCAGGCCGCGCAGTTGTCGATGTACACCGCAGCGCCCGGCTTGCGGTCGTCGCCGTTCCACAATGCCTCGGCCACCTGCTTGTCGTACCGGTGCGGCTGATCGTTGGGGTCCACCGCCGGCAGGCTCTTGAGGTAACGGGCGATCGCCGTCAGGTCGTCTTGCGACATGTATTGCATGCTGTGGACCACCACATCGCTCATGCCACCAAATACCGCACTGCGATCGCTGCGACTGGTCTTGAGAAACTGCACCAACTGCTCCTCGCTCCAACTGCCGAGACCATCCTTGTGGTCACCGCGCAGACTTTTGGCGATCCAGCCTTCCAGTGGCGCACTGCCCGACAGAAACGCGTTGCCGTCAGTCGCGCTCAGGGCTTTTTCCTGCATGGTCAGGGCGCGCGGGGTGTGGCAGGCGCCACAGTGGCCCAGGCCTTCCACCAGATAGGCACCGCGACTGAGCACCGGATCCGCACCCGCCGGGGCCTGATAATCCGCGACCTCGGGCGCAAACATCCAGCGCCACGCAGCCAGCGGCCAACGCATGCTCAAGGGCCAGGGGATGTCGCTGTCCTTGTTCTCCTGGGCCACCGGCTCCACGCCTTTCATGAAGTACGCGTACAACGCCTGCATGTCGGATTCGCTGACGCGAGCGTAAGACGGATAAGGCATCGCCGGGTAAAGGGTACTACCGTTTTTGGCGACGCCATGTCGCACAGCCTTGTCGAAGTCTGCAAAGCTGTAGTCTCCCAGGCCGGTTTTGTCCGGGGTGATGTTGGTGGAGTAAATCACCCCGATCGGGGTTTCCATCGGCAGGCCACCGGCAAAGGGTTTGCCGTCCTTGGCGGTGTGGCAGGCCACGCAGTCACCGGCGCGGGCCAGGTATTCACCTTGTTTGATCAGGTCGGCTTCAGCGGCGCTCACCGAGCAACTGCTGAACAGGGCCAGAGAGGCGATAACAAGTGCTTTCATGGTCGTCGCTCCTTATGCCTGAACCAGCGGGCCGGGATTTTTCAGGTACTGCTCGCGAATTGCCCTGGCCGACCAATAGGTCAGCGCCGCCACCAGGCCTGTAGGGTTGTAACCCAAACCTTGTGGGAATGCGGACGCTCCCGGAACAAACACGTTATGCACATCCCAGCACTGCAAGTAACGATTCACCGCGCTGGTTTTCGGGTCGGTGCCCATGATGGCGCCGCCATTGAGGTGCGTGGTCTGGTAGGACGCGGTGTTGAAGTGGTCACCGACCTTCTTGCCCAACACAGCAATGGACTTGGGGTTCATCGCTGCGGCGATCTTGCCCATTTTCTCGACCATGAAGCGGTTCATCTTGATGTCGTTTTCCTGCCAGTCGAAGGTCATGCGCAGTAACGGCAGGCCATAGGAATCGCGGTACACCGGGTCCAGGTCGAGGTAATTACCCCGGTAGGATTGATGCGCGCCGTGGGCGTCCATCGACACTTGGTGGGTGTAGTAATCCGCCGTGGCGCGCTTCCACGCGCTGCCCCAGGTCGGTGTGCCGGGTGGGGTTGAAGCGCCGGCAATCGGTCGATTACCCGCCTGGTTGACCCACATCGGCGAACCCCCGACGAAACCGTGGGGACCGTGGTCGAAGTTGTCCGCGTTGAAATCATCCACCGCCACGCCATTGCCGCCGGCGCCAATGAAGTTATTGGTGTGCACGTCTTTATCGAAATAGGCCTTGATCGTGGCCATGTTCTGGTAAGCGAAGTTCTTGCCGACCACACCTTCACCGCTGATCGGATCGTAAGGCTTGCCGATCCCCGAGAGCAGCATCAGGCGCACGTTGTGGAACTGGAAGGCACCGAGGATCACCAGATCCGCGGGTTGTTCGATCTCGCGGCCCTGGGCGTCGATATAGGTCACGCCCGTGGCCTTGCTCTTGGTGCTGTCGAGATTGACCTTCAGCACGTGGGAATTGGGCCGCAGCTCGAAGTTCGGCACCTGCCTCAGGGCTGGCAGGATGTTCACGTTCGGCGATGCCTTGGAATACATGTAGCAGACATACCCACTGCAAAAACCGCAGAAATTGCACGGTCCCATTTGCGCGCCGTAGGGATTGGTGTAAGGGCCCGAGGTATTGGCGGACGGCAGGTTGTAAGGTTTGTAACCGACATCCGCGGCAGCCTTCTGGAACAACTGGGCCGACACGGTATTTTTCTGCGCGGGCAACGGGAACGGGTTGGAGCGGTCCGGCGCATATGGGTTACCGCCACGACCTTCGCCCACGCGCTGTCCGTTGACGGTCCAGGCCTGGCCGGAGGTGCCGAAGACTTTTTCGGCGTAGTCAAAGAACGGCTCCAGCTCTTCGTAGCTGACGCCGAAGTCCTGGATGGTCATGTCCTCGGGAATGAAGTTTTTCCCATAGCGTTCTTCGTAGTGGCTGCGCATGCGCAGCTCGATCGGATCAACCCGAAAGTGCACACCCGACCAGTGCAGGCCCGCGCCGCCCACGCCAGTGCCCGGCAGAAAGGCGCCCAACTGACGGTTGGGCAAGGCAATGTCATTCACGCTATGGCGAATGGTCACGGTTTCCTTGGAGATGTCCTGGAAGAGTTTTTTACGAATGCTGTAGGTCAGTTCATCGATCACTTGCGGATAGTTGCCGTCCGGGTAAGTGTCCTGCATCGGGCCGCGCTCCAGCGCCACCACGTGCAGGCCCGCTTCGGTCAGTTCCTTGGCCATGATCGCGCCGGTCCAGCCAAAGCCGACGATTACCGCATCGACTTTCTTCATGATATTCGCCACGTTTACGCCCTCTCGCCACGGATGGAAACAGCCGGGAAGGGGTATTGCTCGTTGCGTTCAACCCAATCCATGAAATCGGCGCGTGCGCCGGGGAAACCGATCAGGGTCCAGCCAACCATGCCTTTGTTGCCACCATGAATCGGGTCGCAGAAGAACCCTTCCTTGGTGTTTTGCAGCAACAGGTTGAAGAACATTTTTGGCGGGACGGCGTCGAAATGCGCGGCAGTTTCGCTGCCGCCCGCTTCCAGGCGCCTGAGCAAGTCATCCTGGGTAGCGCTGTCTTGTGCAGCAAAAACCTTACCGTTGAACGCCTTCGACCAAGCATCCGTGGCCGCGATACCCAGGCGATAGATCTCCTTGGGCACCAATTTGCTCTGCCAACCCATCTCGGGCGGCGCATCGGCATTGAACGGACCTTGCATGAACCACCGGGCGCCGCTGGCGTAAGGCGTGTTCATCTGACGATCGATATATTCCGCCGCACCGGCTTCCAGGGCGCCCGGGCCTTGGGCATCAGCGGGAATCAGGCGAGCCACCGCCGCATTGATAAAGGCCCACTCTTCGGCGGTGAAATAACTCGGTTCATAGGCCTTGTCGCTGGCGGGCACCGGGCTGGCTTGCGCGGGTTCAGGCGTTGCCATCAGTACCGAACCGCCCAGGCCGGTGCTGGCGACAGTGACCACAGGGATCAAGGTCAAGGATTTGCGTAGGAAATCACGCCGGGGATTGTCTCGATCTTGATCAGACATGGTGGCACCTCATCATGTGGTCACGGGTTTATCAGCCGCTTCAAGGAGCGGCTTGTCGTTTTGGCAGCAAATTGGATCCAAAGGACCCAAGGGGTAGAACATAACAGCAATCAATAGTTACAAATGATAGCAGGCTAAGCATCCCAGAATCGATTCAGCCGGGAAAACTCAGCAATCATGCGGTTTTTTTGCGATGGGCCCGACCAAGAGCAGGCTCAGTAGAGCGGACAAAAACGCCTGCCCGCTAGCCCAAGGCGGCAGGTCTCACCCCGAGAAACGCTTGCAATGAGTCGAGCAGTGAACGCGAATTTCCCGGGGCCAATACCGCCTCGCGAAAAGCACGTCCGGTCTTCGGGTTGAATAAGCCTTCGTTCAGAAATCGCTGGAAAGCTTCTTTCGCGAGAACGCCTGACCATCGGTATGAATACAGATTGGCCGCATAGCCTTGCATGATGTGCGTCAATTGATTGGCCGGCCGTAACCCCGACAATCCGTCAAGATGACCGACTCGCGCCACCGCGTCGTCGAACACTTGCGTGATGCGCTGTCCATCGCCCCAGGTTCTGTGCAACTCGAAGTCGAAGAGGGCATCCGTCAGCAACTCCGCCGTGTCCCAACTGGCCTGGGTGGAAATATACGTCAGTTGCTTGCGCGCCAGATCGTGCGGCAAGTGCGCGCCGGTCTGGTAATGACGAGACAACCAGACGAGTACTTCCGGCTGGAAACACCACAGCTCCAGAAACTCACCGATAAACTCCGCGGTATCACGTCCGTAGCTCGACATACCAGAAAGCCCGCGGTTTTCAGCCGTCGTCAGAATGTGCTGCAAGCAATGCCCAAACTCATGCAGCAGGATTCTCAGGCGCATGTGGTCAAGTAAACAGGGTAGGCCGGGCATGCCTTGCAGAAAGTTACACTGCAAGACCGCGATCGGACGACTCAACAAACCTTCTGCATCGATGTGTCGAGCACGCAGGCCAATCGTGTTGGGCCCTGTTCTGCTCCGGCGCTGGCAAAAGGCTCGAAAAACACATACCCGATGACCGCGTCGTATTCCCTCACCTCAAACAACCGAACCGACGCGGTCCACGTGTCGAAATCCGTGCGTTCGACGAACTGCACGTCAAACAATCGCTGGAACAGTCCACACAAACGCACGAGCGTGTCATCCAACGTAAAGTACTCACGGATCTGTTCCGGCGAAACACCTGCAACTTGCTGACGAATCTTTTCTGCAAAAAAACCGTAATCCCACAGCTTCAAGTCGAAGACCCCGTGGGACGCAGCCACCGCCTGGAGCTGCAGGCGGTCGCTGGCAAAGGTCGATTGCTCACTTGCCAACTGCGTCTGGAAAAAACTCTGCACCTGCTCGACGGATCCCACCATCTGATCCTCAAGCGCCAATTGGGCAAAGTGTTCATAACCCAACAACCGTGCTATCTCATGACGCCCGTCCAGCACCACCCTCAAATGGTCGCTATTGTCGTACAACCCGGCGTGCGGCCCGACATCAGACGCGCGGCTGAAAGACGCTTCACACACCTCCTGACGCAGCGCGCGGTTCTCGGCGTTTGCGATAAACCGCCGAAACGTTTCGGCGTCCAGCGTGACCAGCCATCCCGTCAAACCCTGGGCATGCGCCTTCGCCGCCAGCGCCTGCTTGAGGCTGGCGGGGATGCCCTCCAGCAACGTCTCATCCTCGACATGTTTGCTCCACGCGGCCGTCGCCTGGACCAGTCGATTGGAAAACTCGCCTTCCAGCAATTCGTTGGCCAGCCTCAAGTGCGTCAAGCGGTCACGCTCGACCTGCGACAAGGAGAGACCTGCTCGATGAAACTGCGACTGAATCTTTCCCAGGAGGCGTTGACGTTGCGCGTCGAAAAGCGCCGCGATCGGGCTCGCAGCCAACTGTACGTAGAGTGCGTACAGCTGCGGACTGCCCATCAGTTCGGCTCGATAGTCGTTCAACCGCCCGTGAAAGTCGCTGGCGGCGCTCTGCCATCCGTCATCCACATCAGACGCATCCAGCACCGTGACGACGCCCTGGGCAAGGTCGAGGCGGGCGTGGATGTCATCCATCGCCAGCACCAAGTCGTCCCAGGTCGGGAACAGTGTCTGGGTTTGAATGATTTCATCCACCTGGCGGCGGCTCTCGACAATCAGCGCCTCGGCAGCCGGCGCCAAATGTTCGGTGCGCACTTGCGAAAACGGCGGAAGGTCAAACGTCTGCAATAACGGATTTTGTACGGGCATGGGGGCGATCCTTTTCGTCCTGGGACTGGAACGCAAAAGTCTAGGAAGAACGCACCCCGGCAAAGCCGTATCTATGTACATCGTCTCGCGCCAGGGCGGCGCAAGGACGATGACCTACTGCAGTCAGTCTTTTTTCAGCTTCGGGTTAGGGAAAAACTGCACCGTCTGCACCTTGGCATCCGGCGCTTTCAACGCCGAGGTATTGACCCGCGTGCCCAGTTCCTTGGGTACTGAAAGACCTTGTTCATTGAGTGTGTCGGAATAACCGCAGGCCACACATTCGCGGTGCGGCACGCTGTCTTCATTCCACATCATCAACTTGTCCGGCTCACTGCACGCCGGGCAGACCGCGCCGGCGATAAAGCGTCGTTTGGTAATCACAGGCCCTTCACTCATGCTGCCGCGTCCTCACTCAGGCCGCTGTGACGCAAGAGTGCGTCAATCGACGGCGCCCGTCCGCGGAAGTCGACGAACAGCACCATCGGCGCCTGGGATCCACCCCGGGCGAGGATCGCTTCACGGAACGCGCGACCGGTTTGCGCGTTAAGCACGCCTTCCTCTTCAAATTTGGAGAACGCATCCGCCGAGAGTACTTCGGCCCACTTGTAGCTGTAATAACCCGCCGCATAACCACCGGCAAAGATATGCGCGAAGCTGTTGGGGAAGCGGTTGTAGGCGGGCGGGCGCATCACCGAGACTTCGTCGCGCACGCCTTCGAGCACCTGCAACACACTGCGGCCATCGCCGTGAGTGGCATGCAGCTCGAAATCGAACAGCGAAAACTCCAACTGACGCACCATCATCAGGCCAGACTGGAAGTTCTTCGCCGCGAGCATTTTTTCCAGCAGGTCCTGGGGCAGCGGTTCACCGGTCTCGTAATGCCCGGAAATCAATGCCAGGCCTTCCGGCTCCCAGCACCAGTTCTCCATGAACTGGCTCGGCAACTCCACCGCGTCCCACGCCACGCCATTGATGCCGGACACGCCCGCGTGTTCCACACGGGTCAGCAAGTGATGCAGACCGTGGCCGAACTCGTGGAACAGGGTGGTGACTTCGTCGTGGGTCAGCAGGGCAGGCTTGCCGCTGTCGGCCGGGGTGAAATTGCATACCAGGTTGGCCACCGGGCTTTGCAGTGCGCCATCAGCCGTGCGACGACGGTCGCGGGCGCCGTCCATCCAGGCACCACCGCGCTTGTTGGCGCGGGCGTACAGGTCGAAGAAGAAGCGGCCGACATGCTCGCCGTTTTCCTTGATTTCGAATAGCCGGACATCCGGGTGCCAGGTGTCAAAACCTTTCTGCTCGGCGATTTCGATGCCATACAGCCGCTGGACGATAGCGAACAGGCCGCCCAGCACTTTATCGATCGGGAAGTAGGCGCGCAAAGCTTCCTGGGACACGCTGTAACGTTGCTCACGCAGTTTTTCGCCGTAGAAACCGCTGTCCCAGCTTTGCAGGTCCGCGCAGCCCTGTTCGGCGGCATACGCCTTGAGCTGTTGCAGGTCCTGGGTGGCAAATGGCTTGCTGCGCTTGGCCAGGTCGCGCAGGAAGCTCAGTACCTGATCGCTGGACTCGGCCATTTTGGTGGCCAGACTCAGTTCGGAGAACGAGGCGAAACCCAGCAACTGGGCAAGCTCCTGACGCAGATCGAGGATCTGTTCCATGATCGGGCCGTTATCATTCTGACCAGCATTCGGGCCTTGGTCCGACGCACGGGTGCAATAGGCGGCGTAGATTTCCTCGCGCAGTGCACGGTCGTGGGCGTAGGTCATCACCGCGTAATAGCTCGGGAATTCCAGGCTAATCAACCAGCCGTCGAGCCCCTTGGCCTGGGCCGCGGCAGCCATTTGTGCCTTGGCCGAGTCGGTCAGGCCGGCGAGCATGGCTTCATCGGTGACGTGCTTGGTCCAGGCCTGGGTGGCGTCCAGCAACTGGTTGGAGAATTTGCTGCCCAGCTCGGAGAGTTTGCTCTGCACTTCGGCGTAGCGCTGCTGTTGCTCCGGCGGCAAATCAATGCCCGACAGACGGAAATCACGCAGGGCGTGTTCCAGGATGGTTTTTTGCGCCACGTCGAAATCGGCTGCCGCGGGACTGTTGGCGAGGGCTTCGAAAGCCTGGAACAGCTCGCGATTCTGGCCCAGCTCGGTAGAGTAGGCGCTCAAGGCGGGCAGGCAGGCTTCATAGGCTTCGCGCAACTCGGCGCTGTTGCACACGGCATTGAGGTGACTGACCGGGCTCCAGGCGGCACCCAGGCGATCGTTGAGTTCGTCCATGGCCAGGACTAGGCCGGCCCAGGTCGGATTTTTTCCCTGGCTTTGCAGGATGCCTTCGATGGCGACACGGTTGTCGGCGAGGATCTGTTCGATGGCCGGCTGGACGTGCTCGGCACGGATCGCCGAGAACGGCGGCAGGTCGTAGGACTGCAAAAGAGGGTTGTTCGCGCTCACGGTTGGCACCTTGGCTGGAGAAACAGGTAAGACAAAGATGGGGCCATCTTAATTACAATCAACACCCACCGCAGCTATCAGCAGAAGAGAGAGAGGCTATCGTGACCCTTCGCACCTATCAGAATCACACGCCGGCCCTGGCCGCCGGGGCTTTCGTCGACGCGTCGGCGGTGGTGATCGGCGATGTCGAGATCGGCGCGGACAGCTCGGTCTGGCCGCTGACGGTGATCCGTGGCGACATGCACCGCATCCGCATCGGTGCGCGCACCAGCGTGCAAGACGGCTGCGTGCTGCACATTACCCATGCCGGACCGTTCAACCCTGACGGTTTCCCGCTGCTGATCGGGGACGACGTGACCATCGCCCACAAAGTCATGCTGCACGGCTGTACGATCGGCAGTCGGATCCTGATCGGCATGGGCAGCATTGTGATGGACGGTGCCGTGGTGGAGGACGAGGTGATTATCGGTGCGGGCAGCCTGGTGCCGCCCGGCAAGAAACTCGAGAGCGGGTTCTTGTATGTCGGCAGCCCGGTGAAGCAAATCCGCCCGTTGACTGACAAGGAGCGCGCCTTTTTCACCTACAGCGCCGCGAACTACGTGAAGCTCAAGGACCTGCACCTGGCTGAAGGGTTCGACCAATGAGCCTGCCTTACCACACCATTCTCTTCGACCTCGACGGAACCCTCACCGACCCACGGGAAGGCATCACCCGCTCCATCCAGTTTGCCTTGGGCAAACTGGGGATCGACGAGCCCGACCTGACTCGCCTCGAGCACTTTATCGGACCGCCGCTGTTGCAGGCCTTCATGCAGTTCTATGATTTCGACGAGGCCAAGGCCTGGCAAGCGGTGAACTTCTATCGCGAGCGCTTCAAGGTCACCGGGCTGTATGAAAACCGGGTGTTCGACGGCGTGATGCCGTTGCTGCAAGACCTGAACAGCCAGGGCCGGCAACTGTATGTGGCCACCTCCAAGCCGTGGGAATTTGCCCGCGAGATCGCCCGGCATTTCGATTTCGCCAAGCATTTCAAGCTGATCTACGGCAGTGAACTGGACGGCACGCGCACCAATAAGGTGGAGCTGATCGCCCACTTGATGCGCGAGGAAGGCCTGGACCCCGCCACTACCTTGATGATTGGCGACCGCAAACACGACCTGATCGGCGCCCGCAGCAATGGCCTGGATGCCGCGGCGGTGGGGTATGGGTTTGGCAGTTTTGAGGAGTTGAGCGCCGAGGCGCCGACTTGGCACTTTGAGACATTAGCCGAGCTGCATCAGGCGTTTTTGCGGCGCCCTTGAGACTGTCTTCGCGAGCAAGCCCGCTCCCACCTTTTGATCGGTGTATGCAGGTCAAATGTGGGGCTTGCTCGCGAAGAGGCCCTAAAGACCAAGACTCCCCAACTGCCTTAACGCCGCCTTGCGCTGCTCTATCGGCAACCGGCCCAATTGTTCCACCGCGCTGTAGAACTTCATCCAATCCCCGCCTTGCTGCTGAAACAATGCTGCAAACGCCGGCACCCATTGGTCGTACAGTCCAAACGGCAACAGCCGCGCATTGTTCATCGGTTGATTGATCCAGGCGTCATAACGCTTGTCGCCGGCCCACTGACTGTCACGCAGCTGGCGGTAGTCGCTGCGCAAACGTTCGAACTCCGCCTGCTTGGCCCGGCGCATTGCATCGGCCGCTAAAGGCTGCGCGTAGAGCGTTTCCAGGCGTTTGCGGGTGTCGAGGATCAAGCGGATAAACTGGTCGCGCTGCTGCAACGCGGCCTGACTGGCCGGCGCAAGGCCACGGGCTGCACGCCATTGCCGGGTACCTTCCTGCTCGACGAAGGTGGCAAACGACTCATTGAACTCGGTGTCGTCCTTCACATAAACACGCTGGTGGGCCAGTTCGTGAAAGATCAGCGTCGCCAGTCGCTCTTCGCCCCACGCCATCATCGAACTCATGATCGGATCATTGAACCAGCCCAGGGTGGAATAGGCTTCAACCCCACCGATCGACACGTCCATGCCGCGTTGCTGCAACAACGCGGCCTGACCCCGCGCCGCGCCCTGGCTGTAATAACCGCGATAAGCCACGCAGCCCGCAATCGGAAAGCAATGGTTCTGCGGTGACAGTGAAAATTCGTAGGTGGCGAAGAGATTCCAGACGACGTAGGGTCGCCCGATGTCGGCATACAGTCGGTAACTCTGGTTATCCGGCAAGTGCAGTTGCCGACTGGCAAAAGTACGTGCCTCCTGGGAATGAACCAAGTGCTCGCGCAGCACCTGAGGCCGCGACGGATCGGCAATCACCTCGGCCACCGGCACCCGCGCACGCAGCAATTGCCATTGGCCGCTGGCGAGTTGACTGTAATAGCTGACACTGGAACACCCGCCGAGCATCAAACACATCAGCATCGCGCATAAACGCCCGACCATTGCACACCACTCCTGGGTAGTTGGCCTGCCAGATTATCGTGCTTGTAGGGCGTCTGCAGCCATTGGCGCTATGCTCACATCATTCCTACCGGTGAGGACCCGAGATGCGTCAGTTTCTACTTACCCTGGCGATGATTTTTCTCAGCGCCTGTGCTTCGACACCGATTCCCGCGCCTGACCCGCAACAGGCCTGGGTCGATTTTGCCACGCCGACACCCGGCGCCAAGATGGTCATGGCACAACGCCTGGACGGAAAATCCGTGGACGATGGCCGCTACTTCCAGGTGCCACCTGGCAGCCATGAGCTGATGGTGCGTTTCGATTTTGAAGTGTATTCCGGCGGGGGCCTGGGCGGCGGGCTGAGCCAGCCCCGAGACCGCACCTGTTTCATCACCGTGCAATATGACCACTTCGAGGCCGGCCAGCGCTATCGGCTGGAAGGCCGCTCACTGGCGTTTACCCCGAATATCCGGCTGTATGACGCGCAGCGTCAGTTGCTCGCCGAGGAACGCAGCGTCAACTGCCTGCCCTGATCACTCGTCATTGCGCTGGTAGATGATGGTCTTGGTGCCGTTCTCACAGGTGCCGACACGCATGGCCTCATCATGTTTGTCGCCTTCTTCCTTGCTGACAATTTCCAGCGTATAGGAAGGTACCGCGTTGGCCTGGATCTTGACCTCGATCTCTTTCCTGAGCTCTTCGCAGTCTTTCGGGGCGGCCAGCGCTGAGGTGGCCAAAGCACCGCAAATAATCGCCAAGGCAAAACGTTTCATGTGTGAAGCTCCCTAAATGCGCTGCGCACGAGTGTGCGCCATGGCTGCATACTGATGAGACCACACTTGCGAAACGCGAGTTCTGATTTAAAGCAGAACAAAATAACCGGGCGAGGGGATTTCCCCCTCGCCACGGGGACCTGCAAGGTTTACCCAGCGGTTCAGTTAACCAATGTGCCGTCCAGGGTGATGGTCGCGTTGAGCACCTTCGACACCGGGCATCCTTCCTTGGCTTTCTTGCTCAACTCATCGAACTGCGCCTGGCTGGCACCCGGAATCTTCGCCTTGAGAATCAGATGCACGGCGGTGATCGCAAACCCGCCCTCCACTTGATCCAGGGTCACTTCGGCGGTGGTGTCGATGCTATCAGCCTTGAGCCCGGCATCGCCGAGAATCATCGAAAAGGCCATGGAGAAACAGCCGGCGTGGGCCGCGCCGATCAGTTCCTCAGGGTTGGTGCCCTTGCCGCCTTCAAAACGTGCTTTGAAGCCGTAGGGCGCTTCGCGCAGCACGCCGGTTTCAGTCGAGATGGAGCCCAGACCAGTCTTCAGGTCGCCTTCCCAGTGAGCGGATGCTGTTTTCTTGATACTCATAGCTATCTCCCATGCAGTGGTTTTGCGTCAGTAAGGTTCTGAGGATAGAAGCTCTGGCAAAGTTCACCTCATCGGAAAAACCTAGTCATTCAGTAGGAAATTTCGCAGCTGCTATTGAAACTCGGGTATATGCCCTCATTGCATAGAGCATGCACATGAAGCGGCAGGTTTTGGCTCGTCAAATCCTGCCCCCTTGGAGAAGCAGGCTTATGAAACCGCTGTCCGACGTCAAGTTCTCAACCCTCGACCTGGTTCCCGTACGCGCCAACGGCAGTCCGGCGCAATCATTGCGCAACTCCCTGGATCTGGCCCAACACGTGGAACAGTTGGGCTACACCCGATTCTGGGTAGCCGAACACCACAATATGGATGGCATCGCCAGTTCCGCGACTTCCGTATTGCTGGGTTATCTGGCCGGTGGCACCTCGTCCATACGCGTCGGTTCCGGGGGGGTGATGTTGCCCAACCACGCGCCGCTGGTGATTGCAGAGCAATTCGGCACCCTGGAAAGCCTGTACCCCGGCCGTATCGACCTGGGCCTGGGCCGTGCGCCCGGCTCCGACCAGATGACCGCCCGCGCCCTGCGGCGTGAACGCTCCGGCAGCGCGGACGACTTTCCCGAAGACGTCGCTGAGCTGATGGCGTATCTGGGCCCGCGTACCCCCGACCAACGGGTGATTGCTGTACCGGGCACCGACACCAACGTGCCGGTATGGCTGCTAGGCTCAAGCCTGTTCAGCGCGCAGCTGGCAGGCGAGCGTGGCTTGCCCTACGCCTTCGCCTCGCATTTCGCACCGCGCATGATGCATGAGGCGATTCGCGTCTATCGCAATCACTTCAAGCCTTCAGCCGTATTGGACAAGCCCTACGTCATGCTTGGCGTGCCCTTGGTGGCCGCCGATACCGATGAGCAGGCCGATTACCTGGCGACCTCGGTGTACCAACGGATTCTGGCGCTGATGCGCGGACAAAGCCTGGTGCAGCGCCCGCCGGTGAAAACCATGGACGGCCTGTGGCTGCCCCATGAGAAAGACGCCGTCGCCAGCTTCCTCGGCCTGGCAATGGTCGGCAGCCCGGCGAAGATTCGCGCCAAGCTGGAAGTGCTGGTCGAACAGACCGGCGCCGACGAGCTGATCTTTACGTGTGACCTGTACGAGCACGCCGACCGGCTCCGCTCCTACGAACTGCTGGCCCAGGTAATGAAGGGCTGATCATCAGGCACAAAAAAACCGACGCTCCGGCGTCGGTTTTCATGTCTGCCACACGGGATCACCCGCGGTTGTAGACAATTTCCTTGGTACCGCCCTCACAGCTGCCAACCACTTCACCACTGGCGGCTGTGCCCTTGTCCACCACTTCCAGGGTGTAGCCGGAAGCGCCGTTGGCCTGAATCTTCGCGTCAATTTCGCCTTTCAGCTCTTCACACGGCTTGCCTGCCGCCAGTGCCGTGCCCGCGATGCTCAACAAACCTACCGCTAACAGAAATTTGTTCATCCGATACTTTCCTTGCGCTGATCAAAAAAGCGCGCCGACGCGCGTCGCATCGGCGCTCCAAGGTTGTAGCGCAGGTTATGGCAATCAGCCAGCGTGCAAGTTCAACCGACCCGATCAACTATTGGCAATACGAAAGCCCACCTTGATGGTCACTTGAAAGTGCGCGGCCTTGCCGTCCTTGATGTGCCCCCGGGTTTCGGTGACCTCGAACCACTCCAAGTGCTTGATGCTCTTGCTGGCTTCGGCCAAGGCATTGTTGATGGCGTCCTCGATACTGCTGGGGGACGAACCGACCAATTCGACTTTCTTGTAGGTGTGATGATCAGACATAACGTTTCTCCTGAGGGGGTAAATGAAGCCTAGCAGTCAATGCTCTTACTGCTTGTGGCGGCCTTTCCTATCTCAAAGTTCAGATTTACTGCACTTTCTGAAACCGCCGCAGTCGGAATCAACACACGCCACTCAATCACTCCAGGAGAGCCCACATGGCCAACACCTCTTTACGCAAAGCGTCATTGGAAAGCATGGAAGCCGAGATTTCGAGCCTGCTCAAATCCCTTGAGAGCCTCAAGGATGACGCATCGGACGAGTCGCGCAAAACGCTGAAGGCCCTGAAAAGCAATGCCGAGAACGCCCTCAAGCATTCTCGCCATCTGATCAGCGACGCCTATGAAGAAAGCAAAGTGAAAATCCGCGAAACCGGCGTAGCTACCCGGGATTACGCGCAGGAGCACCCGTGGACTACCGCCGGCGTCGCCGTTGGCGCGCTGGGCCTGCTGGCCGCTTACCTGCTGTGCAAACGCGGTAACTGATACACCGGCTACTCCGGCTGGCGCTCAAGCTCGGCCTTGAGCCATTGCGCCAGCTGCCGCGCGCGCCCGTCCGCGGCGCGCTTGGGTAGCCACAACGCCAGTTGCGCCGGGGTTTCACTGAAACCCCACGGCGCAACCAGGCGTCCCGCCCGCAGATCCTCCGCCACCAGCGGCTGCGGCGCAATCGCAACACCCAGGCCCGCCACGGCCGCCTCCAGTAAATAATACAAATGCTCGAAACCCTGACCGTATTTCAACGCGCCAGCCTCGATTCCATGCTGTCGCGCCCAACTGGGCCAGGCTTGCGGGCGTGAAGTGGTGTGCAGCAGAGGCTCCTCCAACAGGGCATCGGCAGAGGTTTTACACAGGCGCTCATACTGCGCAAAGCGCGGGCTCAACACCGGACCGATCCGTTCGCTGGCCAGCGCGTACACTTGCATATCCGCTGGCCAGGGCGGCTCGGCAAATACCAGCAGGGCATCCAGCCCCGGGCGCCGAGGATCAAGATCGCCTTCTCCCGCCGACAGGTGCAAGCGCAAGTCCGGCAAGTCCGCATTCAAACGGCCCAGGCGCGGAATAAACCAGCGCGCCAACAAACTGCCTGAGAGACCCAGCACAAACGGCGCATCGGCGCTGCTTTGGGACAGTTCGCCACAGACGTCGCGTAAACGCTCGAAAGCCTCGTAGCTGGCGTCTCGCAAGCGCGCGCCGGCATCTGTGAGTTTAAGGCCGCGTCCTTCCTTGACGAAAAGACTCAGTCCAAGGTGTTCTTCCAAGACTTTCAACTGTCGGCTGACGGCGCCATGGGTAACATGCAATTGTTCCGCAGCCTGGCTGACGCTATTGAGCCTGGCGGTGGCTTCGAACGCGCGCAGGGCGTTCAGCGGGGGAAGGTCTCGGCTCATGGTATTTGTGAGTTTTCCTGACAGGTTGCAGCGATCTTATCGGTTTTCACAGCCTAGCGTCAGGGGTAGAGTGACGGTCATTGCTTCTCCCCCATTCTCTTCCTGGAGCGCCCCATGACTCAGTCCCAGACCGATTTACGCAACGGCCCTGACGCCAACGGCCTGTTCGGCGCGTTCGGCGGCCGCTACGTGGCAGAAACCCTGATGCCGTTGATCCTTGATCTGGCCCGCGAATACGAAGCAGCCAAGGTCGATCCGGCTTTCAACGAAGAACTGGCCTACTTCCAGCGCGACTACGTCGGACGCCCAAGCCCGCTGTACTTCGCTGAACGCCTGACCGAGTTCTGTGGCGGCGCCAAGATCTACCTCAAGCGCGAAGAGCTGAACCACACCGGCGCGCACAAGATCAACAATTGCATCGGGCAGATTCTGTTGGCGCGGCGCATGGGCAAAAAACGCATCATTGCCGAGACCGGCGCGGGCATGCACGGTGTGGCCACCGCCACCGTCGCCGCGCGTTTTGGGTTGCAATGCGTGATCTACATGGGCACCACCGACATCGAGCGCCAACAGGCCAACGTGTTCCGCATGAAGCTTCTGGGCGCCGAAGTGATCCCGGTGGTCGCCGGCACCGGCACCCTGAAGGACGCGATGAACGAAGCCTTGCGCGATTGGGTGACCAACGTCGACAGCACCTTCTACCTGATCGGCACCGTGGCTGGCCCACATCCTTATCCCGCGATGGTGCGCGACTTCCAGGCTGTGATCGGCAAGGAAACCCGCGACCAGATGCAAGCCCAGGAAGGGCGCCTGCCTGACAGCCTGGTGGCGTGCATCGGTGGCGGCTCCAACGCCATGGGCCTGTTCCACCCGTTCCTGGATGACACCAACGTGCAGATCATCGGCGTTGAAGCGGCCGGTCATGGCATCGAAACCGGCAAGCACGCCGCCAGCCTCAACGGCGGTGTGCCCGGCGTACTGCACGGGAACCGTACCTTCCTGTTGCAAGACGACGACGGTCAAATCATCGATGCGCACTCGATTTCCGCCGGCCTCGATTACCCCGGCATCGGCCCTGAGCATGCGTGGTTGCATGATATCGGCCGCGTCCAGTACACCTCGGTGACCGACGACGAAGCCCTCGCAGCCTTTCACCAATGCTGCCGCCTGGAAGGGATTATCCCTGCGCTCGAAAGCGCCCACGCCCTGGCTGAAGTATTCAAGCGCGCACCGAGCCTGCCCAAGGATCACCTGATGGTGGTCAACCTCTCAGGCCGTGGCGACAAAGACATGCAAACCGTGATGTTCCACATGGAACACTCTGAGCAAGCACAATCCCAGCAGGAGAAACACTGATGAGCCGCCTGCAAACGCGCTTTTCACAACTCAAGGAACAGAACCGTGCCGCCCTGGTGACCTTCATCACCGCCGGCGACCCGGGTTATGACACCTCGCTGGCGATCCTCAAGGGCTTGCCGGCGGCCGGTGCCGATGTGATCGAGCTGGGCATGCCGTTCACCGATCCAATGGCCGACGGGCCGGCCATCCAACTGGCAAACATCCGCGCGCTGACCGCCAAACAGAACCTGGCGAAAACCCTGCAAATGGTGCGTGAGTTCCGCAAAGACAACAACGACACGCCATTGGTATTAATGGGGTATTTCAACCCGATCCATAAATACGGCGTACCGCAGTTTATTGACGACGCCAAGGCCGCCGGGGTCGACGGCCTGATCGTGGTCGACATGCCGCCCGAACATAACGGCGAACTGTGCGATCCGGCCCAGGCCGCCGGCATCGACTTTATTCGCCTGACCACACCGACCACTGACGATGAGCGCCTGCCGACCGTACTGAACGGCAGCTCGGGGTTTGTGTATTACGTATCGGTCGCCGGTGTGACCGGCGCCGGTGCCGCCACCCTGGAACACGTCGAAGAAGCCGTGACCCGTCTGCGTCGCCATACCGACCTGCCCATCAGCATCGGCTTCGGCATCCGTACACCGGCACAAGCGGCGGCCATTGCGCGCTTGGCGGACGGGGTAGTGGTGGGTTCGGCACTGATCGATCACATCGCCAATGCCAGTGATGACACGCAGGCGATTGATGGAGTGTTGAGTTTGTGCGCAGCGTTGTCGGAAGGGGTGCGTAACGCGCGTAAGTAAGCGGTGCGGGTAGGCGGTTGCCGAGCCCTCGCGCTGCGAACTAAGCCGCTTGAGAGGGGATTTCGAACTTGGTTCGAAGTCCCTTTTTTGTGGGTGGTGTACATATCCGTTGCTGCGGTAGCGGCTGATATAGGTTCCCCTGTGCTCGACCCGTGTGGGTTAACGGGGCGCTCAAGATCAAACCGTCTTCTGTAGGAGCGAGCTTGCTCGCGAAAAACCTGAGGACGCCGCGGGGGTTCAGGTTTCCCGTGTCATCGTTAACGATTTTCGCGAGCAAGCTCGCTCCTACAAAGTCCAGGCTCCAAGGTCCCCAAACCCCTACAACTCAATCCGCTCCACCTTGCCCACCAACAGAATGTAGGAAAGCGCCCCCAACAATGCCAACACCGCAATATAGGTAATCGCCGGTGCAAACGAATCCCCCGTAGCGAGAAACCCAATCACGATCGGCGTGGTAATCGCCGCCAAGTTGCCGATAAAGTTAAACACACCACCCGTCAGCCCCAACAAACGTGCCGGCGCCAGGGTCGAGACCAGCGACCAGGTGATCGATGCCAGGCCATTGCCAAAAAACGCCACCGCCAGACACGCAATCACCAACGGCGTCGAGTCGACAACGTTAGCGCCGATGATTGCCGTGGAAATCAGCAGGCCACTGATAATCGGCAGCTTGCGCGCAAAGCCGACCGAAGCGCCTCGGCGGATCAACCAGTCGGAAAACAACCCGGAACACAACACGCCGACAAAGGCCGCAAGAAACGGCAGAGAAGCGAGCATGCCGGACTTGATGAAATCCATGCCGCGATATTTCACCAGGTAAGTCGGGAACCACGTGAGGAAGAACCACAGCGTCGAGTTCAGGCAGAACTGCCCCAGATAGATGCCCCACAGCTTGCGCTGGCTAAGCACGATCCCCAGATCGACCCAACTGAATGGCGCCTTGCGCTGGGCGGTTTGTGTCTGCAGATCGACCAACCCGCCGCCTTCGCGGATCAACTCGATTTCAGCGGCGTTGACACCCTTGAAGTCCCGCGGCTCACGATACACCGCGTACCAGATCACCGCCCAAAGGATGCCCACGACACCGGTGCTGACAAACACCATGTGCCAACCATAGTGGTGCTGCAACCAAGCCAGCACCGGCGTGAGGAACGCCAGCCCGACAAATTGCCCGGAGGTATAAAAGCCAATCGCCGTGGCGCGTTCCCGCTCGGGAAACCAACTGGTGACCACCCGATTGTTGATCGGATAAGCCGGTGCTTCCAGGGCGCCAACCGCCATGCGCAGGACGAACAAGGCGATAAAGCTGGCAGCAAAGCCAAGCATCACCGTGGCGATCGACCACAGCAGCAAGGCAACGGAGTAGAGAATACGCGGCGGCACCCGATCCACCAGCCAGCCACCGGGGATTTGCATGGCGGCGTAGGTCCAGCCGAAGGCCGAGAAGATCAACCCGACATGCACCGGGTCGATGCCCAGTTCGCTGGTCAGGGCCGGTGCGGCAATCGACAGGTTACTGCGGTCCAGGTAGTTGATCACCACCGTGATAAACAACAGGACCATGATGAAATAGCGCTTGCGACTAGGCGCCACCAAAGACGCGTGTCCGGTGCTTGGAGGGGAGAGCATAGAGGCCTCTTTTTAGGGTTGTTGAGGACGGGGAAGCTGGGGCACTAATACCTGTAGGAGCGAGGGGGGCGCCCAGCGCTTGCTCGCGAAAATCGTCAACGATGACAGGGGAAACCTGACGCCCCGAGGCGCTCTCGGGTTGTTCGCGGGCAAGCCCGCGCCTACAGGGTGTCAGCTCACCACTCGGCAAAACTGCCATCGGCATGGCGCCAGATCGGGTTGCGCCAGCGGTGGCCGATCGCGGCGCGTTCGATCACATATTCCTCGTTGATCTCGATACCCAGGCCCGGCCCGTTGGGGATTTTCACGAAGCCCTGGTCATAATCGAAGACGCCCGGATCCCGGACGTAGTCCAGCAGGTCATTGCTCTCGTTGTAGTGAATGCCCAGGCTCTGCTCCTGGATAAACGCGTTGTAGCAAACCGCGTCCAGTTGCAGGCACGCCGCCAGCGCAATCGGCCCCAACGGACAGTGCAGGGCCAGCGCCACATCGTAGGCTTCGGCCATGTTGGCGATCTTGCGGGTTTCGGTAATGCCGCCGGCGTGGGATGCATCCGGCTGGATGATGTCGACGTAGCCTTCGCTGAGCACGCGCTTGAAATCCCAGCGCGAGAACAGCCGCTCGCCAAGGGCAATCGGGGTGCTGGTCAGCGGCGCCAGTTCTTTCAGCGCTTCGTAGTTTTCGCTGAGCACCGGCTCTTCGATGAACATCAGCTTGTACGGGTCCAACTCCTTCATCAGCACCTTGGCCATCGGCTTGTGGACCCGCCCATGGAAGTCCACGCCGATGCCGACGTTCGGCCCCACGGCATCGCGCACGGCGGCGACGTTGGCCAGGGCCTGGTCGACCTTTTCAAAGGTATCGAGGAATTGCAGCTCTTCGGTGCCATTCATCTTCACCGCGGTAAAACCACGGGAAACCGCTTCTTGGGCGGCGCGGGCGGTGTCGGCCGGGCGGTCGCCACCGATCCATGAGTACACACGAATCTTGTTGCGCACCTGGCCGCCCAGCAGGTCGCTGACCGACACGCCCAGCGCCTTGCCCTTGATGTCCCACAGCGCCTGGTCGATACCTGCCAGCGCGCTCATATGAATCGCGCCACCGCGGTAGAAACCGCCGCGATACAGCACTGTCCAGATGTCTTCGATATTGCGCGGGTCTTTGCCGATCAAGTAGTCGGACAGTTCCTCGACGGCCGCCGCCACAGTGTGGGCGCGGCCTTCAACCACGGGCTCGCCCCAGCCGGTCACGCCCTGATCGGTTTCCACTTTGAGGAAACACCAGCGCGGCGGCACGATGTAAGTCGTCAGTTTGGTGATTTTCATCTTCTTATCTCTCTTGTCGGATGCGACGCCCGTGGCGCCATACACAATCAGTTCAAGGCCTTCCAGGCCGCGACATACGCCTGGGCGCGGCTCGCCACTTGATCAACCGTCATGCCCGGCTTGAACAGCCCGGAGCCCAGCCCAAAACCTTTGACGCCAGCGTCGACGAACACCTGCATGTTGTCCGGCGTGATGCCGCCGACGGGCAGCAACAGCGTGCCGGCCGGCAATACGGCAAGCCAGGCCTTGACCACCGCCGGGCTCATTTGCTCGGCCGGGAACAGCTTCAACACATCAGCGCCTTCAGCCAGCGCCGCAAACGCTTCGGTCGGCGTGGCAACCCCGGGCGACAGGTACAGGCCCGCCGCCTTTGCCGCGCGCAGCACCTGGGCATCGCTGTGGGGCATCACGATCACTTGGCCACCCGCCGCCTTGACCTGCTGCACCTGCTCGGCGGTCAGCACCGTGCCGGCGCCGATCAGGCAATCGGCGGGCAGGCTGTCGCGCAAGGTGCGGATGCTGGTGTAAGGGTCCGGGGAGTTGAGCGGCACTTCGATGACCCGGAATCCGGCCTGGTACAACACCTGGCCGATAGCGTGGGCCTCATCCGGGCGCAGGCCGCGCAGGATTGCGATCAAACCGTTGTGTGTCAGTGCTTGCTTGAGCATCTCAGGCCTCCAATAAGGGTTGAACGAGCCCGGCCGCGACAGCCAGTTGCCACAAGCCCCGTTCAGTGGCCTCGCGCGCCTGGGTCACGTGGGGAAAGCCGCATGACTGGAGAGCCCGCTGATAGCGGCTGCACAACGCGTTGTTGCCCACCAGAACGATATCGCGGTGTTGGGTGTCGTGGCGTGCGCGCAGGCCGCAGAGTTCGTGGCCAATCAGCAGGCCGGAAAGGTAGTCCGGCTGCTCCTCGGGGCTGAGTTCACCAGCCAAGCCCAGCGCACGGCTGCTGAACAGCGTCGACAGCAGGCCCATCTCTGCGGCGTCCGACAGCGTGACCTGCACGCCGCGATCAAACGCGGCGGCCTGGAACGTGGCAGCGGTTTTTTGCGTGCGGCCGAGGATGCTGTGATCGCGCAACACGGCGAACAGCTCGCCGGTCATGAAGGTATCGAAATGGGTGATGCAACCGCGGCTCACTTCGACCCATTTGGAATGGCTCCCCGGCAAGCCGATCAACACGTCATCGGCGCTCAGGCTTTGCAGTACGCCCAATACTTGGGTTTCCTCGCCGCGCATCACGTTGGCCACGCCGTTGCGCTGCATCACGCCCGGCACGATATGCACGTCGCTGCCGCGCAGGCTGCGCACCACGTGCAACGCCTGACCCAAGGTCGTGACATCGGCCGGGCTGTCACGGTACGCCGTCTCGCTCCAGCCCTGGGCGCTGCCCACCATGCCGCAGGCAATGACCGGCAACTGAGGCTGGGTATCCAGCCAATCGCCACAGGCCGCATCAAAGGCCAACTCGAAGCCATTGCTGCAATGGGCACCGTTAATCATCCGGGCCTCGGTGGGCAAATGCATGATCCCCGAGGCCAGGGAGCGTCGTTCAAGGACTTGGCCACCAGGACCGAGTTTGTAGGCACGAAGGGAGGTGGTTCCCCAATCGAGCGCGATCAATTGCGCCTGCATCGCTTCACCTGAAGTCAGAGAGTGCTGAAAAAGCAGATGAGCGAATATAAACCTAAGGCTTACGAAATCTCAATATATAAATATAGATCCCATATATTGAAACAAGTTAAAGAGAATCCCCACGCGCTCACACGCTTACACTGCTCAACCGTGGGGAGTCAGGCCTGGAAAGTCGACAGATCCAGGGTACGCATGGCGCCCATCCAGATTGCGTGCTCAGTGTGATCCTTCAGGTCGTCGCCGGTGTCGGGGTGCAGGAACACCACCAGCCCGTTGCGATTAAGCGCCAGCCACGGCAGTGCCAAGCCGATGTACTCGGGATCGAACGCCAGCTGGCAACTCCAGTCGGGGTGCGGCCCCACCGGGCGCTCATGCATGCGCCCCATGCGCAGGGGAAATATCGTCGCCGCGTCTTCACAGAGCTTGCGCGCCTGGTCGAGGGTAGTGGCGTCGAAGTAGATGTGGGCGTGATACCCCTTGATACGTTGCATGCCAGCCTCCGGACTCGGTAATCGGCAAATCCTAGACCGCAATAGAGGGCAGGGCCAGCCCCGTCAGTGACTGCGCGCTGCTGGCCTGTTCCGCAGCCAGCCAGTCGACAAAGCGATCGATCAGCTGTCCGCGCCGTTTGCGCTGAGGCAGCACCACGTAATAGCCGTAACGCGAAATCACTGTGTCGCCAATCGGACGACACAACCACTTCTGTTGCAACAGATCATCCACCAGGTGCCGCCAACCAATGGCCACGCCCTGGCCGGCAATCGCCGCCTGGATCAGCAGCGTGTAGTTGTCGAAGCGCAATGGCCCGGGCCCCGGCGCGGCGGTGATGCCCAGCTCTCGGAAGACGCCGCTCCAGTCGAACCATTGGCTGTTGTTTTCCTGGCGCAGGTGCAGCAACGGGTAGTCCTGCAAACTCTCCAGCGACAGCGGCGTGTCACGCCCCTTGAGCAATTGCGGACTGCACACCGGGAATACTTCTTCGTTGAACAGCCATTGGCTGTCGCCCTGCTTGAAACGGCCGTCGCCGAACAGCACCGCCACGTCAATATCGCTGCGCAAGGTCGCATGGTTGCGTTCGCTGGTCACCAGGCTCACGTCCACCTGCGGGTTGGCTTCATGAAAACGCTGCAGGCGCGGCATCAGCCAGTACGCGGCGAACGCAAAATCCGTCGCTACTTGCAGGACTTCATGTTGGTCCTGCTGGGTGATGGCACTCAAGCCCTGGTTGATGTGCTGTAAACCACCCTGCACATGCTCGAACAGCACAGCCCCAGCCTCGGTCAGTTCGATGCCTCGGTAAATGCGATCAAACAGGCGAATGCCGAGCCGCTCTTCGAGGCGTTTGATCTGCTGGCTGATTGCCGGTTGGGTCGTGCCGAGTTCCATCGCCGCCGCGGTAAAGCTGCGTTGGCGAGCGGCAACTTCAAAGGCGCGCAGCAGATCCAGGGACAACTCACCAAGGGCTTCATACATAAGCTGTGCTTATCCTAGACATTGTTTTCCATGGGCTTTACCGAGTTTTCCGTGGGCTGCATCCTCGACCACAGCACTCTCGCATAACTATTCACAATGGAACGCCGCGAAACCATGAAGCGCAAGAACATTCTTTTCATCATGGCCGATCAGATGGCCGCGCCGTTGCTTCCGCTCTACGGTTCTTCGCCCATCAAACTGCCGAACCTGAGCCGGCTGGCCGCTGCAGGCGTGGTGTTCGACGCCGCGTACTGCAACAGCCCGCTGTGCGCGCCCTCGCGCTTCACCCTGGTCAGCGGTCAGTTGCCGAGCAAGATCGGCGCCTATGACAACGCAGCGGACTTTCCCGCCGACGTGCCTACTTACGCCCATTACCTGCGCCGTCTCGGTTACCGCACCGCGTTGTCGGGCAAGATGCATTTCTGCGGTCCGGACCAACTCCACGGTTACGAAGAGCGCCTGACCAGCGATATCTACCCGGCCGACTATGGCTGGGCGGTGAATTGGGACGAACCCGACGTACGCCCTACCTGGTACCACAACATGTCGTCGGTGCTGCAAGCCGGTCCCTGCGTACGCACCAATCAGCTGGATTTTGACGAAGAGGTGGTGTTCAAGGCCCAGCAGTACCTGTTCGACCACATCCGCGAAGAGGGCGATCAGCCGTTCTGCCTGACCGTGTCGATGACTCATCCTCACGATCCGTACACCATTCCCAAACCGTTCTGGGACTTGTACGACGACAACGACATCCCAATGCCGACGACACCGGCGCAGAGCACACTCGATCCGCACTCCCAGCGCCTGCTCAAGGTCTACGACCTGTGGGACAAGCCGCTGCCGCTGAACAAGATCCGCGATGCGCGCCGCGCGTACTTCGGCGCCTGCAGCTACATCGACAGTAATGTCGGCAAGCTGCTGCAAACCCTGGAAGACACCGGCCTGGCCGACGACACCCTGATCATCTTCTCCGGCGACCACGGCGACATGCTGGGGGAGCGCGGGCTCTGGTACAAAATGCACTGGTTTGAAATGGCCGCCCGAGTGCCGCTGTTGATCAGTGCGCCGGGGCAGTTCAAGGCCGCTCGGGTGAGCGCGGCGGTGTCCACGGCGGACCTGTTGCCGACCCTGGTGGAACTGGCCGGCGGTACGCTGGACGCCAACCTGCCGCTGGACGGGCGCTCGCTGGTCCCGCACTTGCAGGGGCAGGGCGGGCATGACGAAGTGTTCGGCGAATACATGGCCGAAGGCACCATCAGCCCGCTGATGATGATCCGGCGTGGCGCTTACAAATTCATCTACAGCGAAGACGATCCTTGCCTATTGTTTGATGTGCACAACGACCCGCGTGAACAGCAGGAGCTCAGCCAGTCGCCGCAACATCGCGCACTGTTCGACGCGTTCCTGAGCGAAGCGCGGGCCAAATGGGACATCCCGGCGATCCACCAGCAGGTGCTCGCCAGCCAACGCCGTCGGCGCCTGGTAAGCGAAGCGCTGACCCAAGGCAAACTCAAGAGCTGGGATCACCAGCCGCTGGTGGACGCCAGCCAGCAGTACATGCGCAACCATATCGACCTGGACGATCTGGAACGCAAGGCGCGTTATCCACAACCCTGCCAAAACCAATAAATTCAGTTAGGGGAAGGCCATGCAAACGTTATCCACACTCCACTTATCCAGGCTATTGGGCACTGGGCTGCTGCTGTTGAGCAGCGCCAGCGTGTATGCCGACGCCCGTTGCGAGACGGTGAAGATGGCCGATCCCGGCTGGAGCGACATCGCCGCCACCAATGCCATTACCGGGGTTCTGTTGAGCGGCATGGGCTACAAGCCCGAGATCGCCACCTTGGCGGTGCCGATCATCTACGGCGGGCTCAAGGACGGCCAGGTGGATGTGTTCCTGGGTAACTGGATGCCGGCCCAACAGGGCTTCTACGACAAGTTCGTGGCCAATGGCGACGTGGTACAACTGGCGAAAAACCTCGAAGGCACCGAATTCACCCTGGCGGTCCCGGATTACGTATGGGACGCCGGCGTGCGGGATTTTGCCGACTTGAATAAATTTGCCGACAAGTTTGGCAAGAAGATCTACGGCATCGGTTCCGGCGCGCCGGCCAATCTCTCGCTGCACGAGATCATCAAGCAAAACGACTTCGATCTCGGTCAGTGGAAGCTGGTCGAATCCAGTGAACAAGCGATGCTGGCCGAAGTGTCCCGGGCAGTGAAACGCAAGCGTTTCGTCACCTTCCTCGGCTGGACGCCGCACCCGATGAATGTGCAGCTGAAGATGCATTACCTCAAAGGCGGCGAGAAGTACTTTGGCGACACCGGCAGTGTGTACACCTTGACCCGCAAGGACTACGCCGAGGCCTGCCCGAATGTCGGGAAATTGCTGACCAACCTGAGTTTTACCCAGGAGATGGAGAACAGCATCATGGCTGAAGTGGCGGACAAGAAAGTCAGCAATGAGGACGCGGCGAAAGCCTGGATCAAGGCCCATCCGGCGGTATTGGATAAATGGCTGGATGGGGTGAAGACGGTAGGCGGCGAGGATGCGTTAGGGGCTGTCAAAGCCAGGCTTTGACGGCCACCCCTCACCCCAACCCGGCTGAAACGTCGGACCGCCCCAATGGGGGAGAGGGGCTGAGAAGTTTGCTGATAATTGGCGACCTGATAGCGCTGTTGTGGCGAGCGGGCTTGCCCCGCGCTGGGTTGTGAAGCAGCCCCAGTAAGCCAAATGCGGTGTATCAGATACTCCGCAACGGCTGGTTTTGAGGCTGCTCCGCAGCCCAGCGCGGGGCAAGCCCGCTCGCCACAGGGAAATTCGTCAGTTTCTGACAGTTGTGTAGACCTTGCTCCAATCCCTCCAACCCTTCACCCTTGTTTCCATCGCCCAAGCCCGAGTTCGTCATGCCACGGCCCAACCGTCATACTCTTTTTCCGTTTCTCCGCTGGCTCCCTCACCAGACCCGCGCCAGCATCGGGCGTGACGCAATGGTTGGCCTCAGTGGCGCCGTTCTCGCACTACCGCAATCCATCGCCTACGCGCTGATCGCCGGCCTGCCACCGGAATATGGCCTGTACGCCGCGATCATCCCGGTGCTGATCGCCTGTCTCTGGGGCTCGTCCTGGCATCTGATCTGCGGCCCCACGGCGGCGATTTCGATTGTGCTCTACGCCAGCATCAGCCCGTTGGCGCTGCCCGGCTCCCAGGACTACATCACCCTGATCCTGTTGCTGACGTTTCTGGCCGGTGTCTTCCAATGGTTATTGGGCCTGCTGCGCTTCGGCGCGCTGGTGAATTTCGTCTCGCACTCGGTGGTCATCGGTTTCACCCTCGGCGCCGCCGTGGTCATTGCCCTGGGCCAGTTGCCCAACCTGCTGGGGCTGGACCTGCCAAGCGAGGCCACGGCGATCAATAGCCTGCTGGCGTTGATCGGCCACAGTGGGGAGTGGGATCGACCTTCGCTGGTGCTCGGAGTGGGCACCTTGCTGGTGGGCGTGGTGCTCAAATACTGGGTACCACGCTGGCCGACTTTGTTGATTGCCCTGGCCTTGGGCAGCCTCGCGGCATGGCTCTGGCCGGCGCTGTTCGGGCATGTGGCGCTGGTCAGTTCATTTGTCGGCAAACTGCCGCCGTTCAGCCCTCTGCCGCTGCTGGACCTGGACATGCTCCTGCGCCTGCTGCCCAGCGCGGTGGCCGTGGGCATGCTGGGACTGGTGACCAGCCTGTCGATTGCCCGCTCGTTATCCACGCGCTCGCAACAATTGCTCGACGCCAATCAGGAAGTCCGCGCCCAGGGTTTATCCAATATTGCCGGCGGATTTTTCTCCGGCTACCTGTCGGCCGGTTCCTTCACACGCTCCGGGCTCAGCTTTGAGGCGGGTGCCCGCTCACCATTGGCCGGGGTATTTTCTGCCTTGTGGGTCACGCTGTTTGCATTGTTCGGGGCCTCACTGATCGCCCATATCCCGATCCCGAGCATGGCCGCCAGCATCCTGCTGATTTGTTGGGGGCTGGTGGATTATCAGGGCATTCGGGCGGTGTTTCGGGTCAGTCGCGCAGAGTTTGTAGTGATGAGCCTGACGTGCCTGGCCACGCTGCTGCTGGAGTTGCAGGCGGCGATCTATGCCGGGGTGCTGGCGTCGCTGTTTTTCTACCTCAAGCGCACGTCGCAACCACGGGTCCAACAATGGCGCGACGGGGAGGAAGACGTATTGCGGGTCGACGGCTCGATCTTCTTTGGCGCCAGCCATTACCTGCAAGTGCGGTTGCAGAGTTTGCAGGGCCAGCGCGTGGTGATCGAGGCGCAGCAAATCAACTTTATCGACTATTCCGGGGTGACCATGCTGCACCAGGAAGCCAGGCGACTGGAAGGTCTGGGGCGCAGCCTGAGCTTACGTGGGGCCCGACCGCAAGTGGTGGATGAATTGAAAAAACTGGAAGGGGCCGAGCAATGCCCCATCCAGTTCGATGACTGATTACAGCGCCAGCTGTCGACGCAACTCAGCCAGCACCGGCACAGTGTCCGGCCGCACGCCGCGCCACAGAAAGAACGCTTCCGCCGCTTGTTCGGCGAGCATGCCCAAGCCGTCCATCGCCACGGCAGCGCCATGGTCACTGGCCCAGCGACAGAATGCCGTCGGCTGCTTGGCGTACATCATGTCGTAGCAAAAGGTCTTGCCCGGTTCGATCAAACTGCTGGCGATCGGCGGTACATCGCCAGACAAGCTGGCGGACGTAGCGTTAATGATCAGGTCCACCGACTCGTGCAACCAATCAAAACCACTGGCCGAAACCGGACCGAGGTCGTCGAATGATTCAGCCAGCAACTCGGCCTTTTCCACCGTGCGGTTGGCAATGATCAACGACGCCGGCTTCTCCGCCAGCAACGGCTCCAGCGCCCCACGTACAGCGCCACCGGCACCCAACAGAAGAATGCGTTTGCCCTCAAGGCTGAACCCGGCATTGACGGTCAGGTCGCGCACCAGGCCTGCGCCGTCGGTGTTGTCGCCCAGCAGGCTGCCATCGGCGAGCTTGCTCAAGGTGTTTACCGCGCCGGCACGCTGGGCACGTTCGGTGAGGGTGTTGGCCAGGCGATAAGCCTCTTCCTTGAACGGCACAGTCACGTTAGCGCCACGGCCCTGTTGGAAAAACTCACGGGCGCACGCGGTGAAATCCTCCAGTGGCGCGAGCAAAGTGCTGTAGTCCAACTGCTCGCCGGTCTGCTCGGCGAACAAGCGATGGATCAGCGGCGACTTGCTGTGCCCGATGGGGTTGCCAAACACCACATAACGATCCATCAGCTGGCCGCCTTCGGCGCGGCAACGCCCAGCCAATTGCGATCTTGCAGAAAGTAATCGGTCAGGCGCGCTTCTTCGCTCCCGGCGGCGGCTTTCCAGTCATAGCTCCAGCGTACTTGCGGCGGCAGGGACATCAGGATCGATTCGGTACGCCCGCCTGATTGCAGGCCGAACAATGTGCCGCGGTCATACACCAGGTTGAACTCCACGTAGCGGCCACGACGAAACTCCTGGAATGCTCGCTGTTGCTCGGTATAAGCCATGGCCTTGCGGCGCTGGACGATCGGCAGGTAGGCGTCGATATAGGCATCGCCGATGGCGCGCATGAAAGCGAAGCAGGTGTCGAAGTCCCACGCGTTCAAATCATCGAAGAACAGGCCGCCGATGCCACGGGGCTCGTTGCGATGCTTGATATGGAAATAGCTGTCGCACCAGGCCTTGTAGCGTGCATAGACATCCGGCCCGAACGGCGCGCAAGCCTGCTCGGCCACACGGTGCCAGTGGATGCAGTCTTCTTCGTTACCGTAATAAGGTGTCAGGTCGAAGCCGCCGCCGAACCACCAGACGGCTTCTTCGCCGTCTTTTTCCGCGATGAAAAACCGCACATTAGCGTGGGACGTCGGCACATGAGGGTTGTGCGGATGGATCACCAGCGACACGCCCAGGGCCTCAAAGCCGCGACCGGCCAGCTCGGGACGGTGGGCGCTGGCAGACGGTGGGAGGTTCGCGCCAAATACGTGGGAAAAATTAACGCCGCCTTTTTCGATCACCGAACCGTTCTCGATCACTCGCGTGCGCCCCCCGCCACCGGCCGGCCGGGTCCAGGCGTCTTCGATAAAGCGAGTGTCCGTCTCGAAGGTTTCCAGGGCACTGCAAATACGGTCTTGCAGGTCGAGCAGGTAGGCTTTAACAGCCTCGGTGCGGGTAGTCATGGCATCACCTTGAATCGGGCAAAGCTACGCGAGGCCATTGGGCATCGGCGGCAAATGGGCGCACAGGATAACACCGCCTCGAGTACTGCCGCAGTTGACGAAGATCAAGCTTAGGAGTCCGATAGGAGTCCTTCGTGAAAACGACCCAAGGAGAGTGCAGATGCCCAAACGTATCCAGTTCCGAGCCCATGGCGGCCCCGAAGTACTTGAATATGAGGACTACACGCCGGCAGAGCCGGGACCGCAGCAGGTCCGCGTCAGCAACAAAGCGATTGGCCTGAACTTCATCGATACCTACTTCCGCAGCGGCCTGTATGCACCTCCGGCCTTACCCTCGGGCCTGGGCGCGGAAGGGGCCGGAGTAGTGGATGCGGTGGGCAGCGAAGTCACGCAATTCAAGGTCGGCGACCGCGTGGCCTATGGCAGCGGACCACTGGGTGCCTACAGCGAGCTGCATGTGCTGCCAGCCGCCAACCTGGTGCACCTGCCGGACAGCATCAGCTTTGAACAGGCCGCCGGCGCCATGCTCAAGGGCCTGACCGTGCAGTACCTGCTGCGCCAGACCTATGAACTCAAAGGCGGTGAAACCATCTTGTTTCATGCGGCAGCGGGCGGTGTCGGTTCCCTGGCGTGCCAATGGGCGAAGGCCCTGGGTGTGAAGCTGATTGGTACAGTCAGCTCGCCGGAAAAAGCCGCGCTGGCCAAATCGCTCGGTGCCTGGGAAACCATCGATTACAGCAAGGAAAATGTTCCGCAACGGGTACTGGAGTTGACCGACGGCAAGAAATGCCCGGTGGTGTACGACGGCGTGGGCAAGGACACTTGGCTGGCCTCGCTGGACAGCGTGTCGCCCCGTGGCCTGGTGGTCAGCTTCGGCAACGCATCGGGTGCGGTGGAGGGGGTCAATCTGGGCATTCTGTCGGCCAAGGGCTCGCTGTACGTGACCCGACCGACGCTGGCGACCTACGCCAACAATCCGCAGAACCTGCAGGCAATGGCGGATGATCTGTTCAGCATGATCGACAGCGGCAAGGTGCGGATCGACATTAACCAGCGGTACTCGCTGGCGGATGCGGCGAAGGCGCAGACCGAGTTGTCGGCGCGGCGTACGACTGGGTCGACTATTTTGTTGCCGTGACATCTTAGGTGTTTGGAAGGACGCCATCGCGAGCAAGCCCGCTCCCACATTTGACCTGCGTACACCGATCAACATGTGGGAGCGAGCTTGCTCGCGATAGCCGCGCCTGGGTCTCAGGACGGGCGCCGAACCTCGCCAGTCGCCAAGTCGCGAATCAAACTCGGATTCTTGCGCCCGCCCAAACTTCCACTCAGCACCAGATCCACCTGGCCGCGGAAATACTGCTCGACGCGAATCCGCGTGCGGGCCGCCGGTCGGCCTTGCGGGTTGGCCGAGGTGGAAATCAGCGGCCCCACCAGCGCACACAAATCCCGCACCAGCGGATGATCGCTGACCCGCAACGCGACCGTGTCATGCACCCCCGTGATCCACTGCGGCAGCAGGTTCTGATGGGGCACCAGCCAGGTATTGGGGCCGGGCCAGGTACTGGCCATGCGGTCTATCCAGGTATCCGGAAAGTCCTCGAAGAGAAAATCGAATTGATGAATATTGTCGGCGATCAGAATCAAGCCCTTATCCACCGACCGGCCCTTGATCGCCAGTAAACGGTCCACCGCTTCCTCGTTCCAAGGGTCGCAGCCCAGGCCCCAGACGGCCTCGGTCGGATAGGCAATCACCGCGCCTGCGCGAATTTCTCGTGCGGCTTCTTGCACACGCCACCTGTTGACCATTGCTCACTCTCCGGACTAAAGCTCTGTGCAGTTTACCGATCTTCATTACAAAACCTAACTGCGCGCGAGCCAACGACCACTTTCACAGATCACACGGCCCTCCAGCTCCAACTCCGTCAGGCTCGCCAACACCTCGGACAGGCCTTGGCCGCTGGCAATGGCCAGGCCCTCGCTGGTATGCGGCGCGGCGTGCAGCAAGGCAATCAATGGATGCGTGACCGGAATCGGTGCCGGCCGCGACAGCGCCTGCCACCCTCGCAACCCTTCGAGAATATGTTCGATGGTTTCCACCAGCACCGCCCCCTCGCGAATCAACCGGTGACAGCCCTTGGCGCCTGGATGGTGGATGGAACCCGGAATCGCGTACACCTCACGCCCTTGTTCCGCCGCCAGTCGGGCAGTGATCAACGAACCGCTGGCGACACTCGCCTCAACCACCAGTACCCCGAGGGACAAACCGCTGATGATGCGGTTGCGTCGCGGGAAGTTGCCAGCCTGGGCCCCGCTGTCCAACGGAAACTCCGAAACCACCGCGCTGCCTTGTGCAATCATCGCGTCGGCGAGTCGTCGGTGGCGCTGTGGATAAAAATTTTCGAGACCGGTACCCAACACGCCGATTGTCTGACCACCGACATCTAATGCCGCCTGATGGGCCGCACCGTCTATACCCAGGGCCAGCCCACTGGTGATGACAAAACCGGCACTCGCCAGGCTGCGGGAAAAGGCGGCGGCGGTATCCATGCCCGGCCGCGAAGCACGTCGGCTGCCGACCACGGCCAACTGCGGTTTTTCCAGGATCGCGCAGGCACCAGCCACAAAAAGCAAGGGCGGCGCATCCTCCAGTTCCGCCAGCAATGCTGGGTAATCCGGCTGGTCCCACATCAGTAAATGCTGGGCAGGACCTTCCAGCCAGGCCAATGCGCTGCTGGCACCATCACGGATCTGCGGACTGCGTCGAGCCTCGGCACAGGCCGCCGGCAATCCCAGCGAACGCCAGGCATTGGGTGGCGCGCCGAGGGCTTTCGAGGCACAACCAAAGGCCTCGATGAGTTTTTTGAAACGCTTGGGGCCCAGCTCCGGCAGCCGGTGTAAACGCAGCCGGGCTTCCAGCTCCGCCGGGGAAATGCCCTGGGTGTCGATTGATGACATGTGATCATCCTTGATCAAGAACAAGCTGTGGATAACTCTGTTGGTAACTTCTTTGCCAGGCGGATTATTGCGTTGGCGCGGGGCTTTGAAACCGGTCCATTACCGCCAGCGGGCGTATCGCACTGAGGACCAGGCCATAGCTGAGCTTTTCATAGGTACGAAACACCAAAAGCGTGCCCGCGTACTCTTCGGGAATCTGTACCGGCGTGCCTGAGACGGTGTCGCGCACGGTTTCACCGGCTTGCGTCACGGCGAGCAGGTGCCCGTCCTGCAGGCCATCACGCCGGCCCTTGTTCAGAATGACCGTATCCAGCACGCCAATCCGGGTGACGCCGCGGGGTACGTCGATGATTCTTCCTGCCAGTCCGGGGGCCGGTGCGGAAACCAGCAGGGTTGAGAGATCTGGCGAGGGTTGTGCGCCGAGCAGGCGATCGCCCGTGCGTATCTCCTGGGTCACCCGCAACACCGCCAAGGTGGTGACATCGCCCGCCGCCACATAGCGGGCAGTGCCGATGTCATCGAGGTTTATCCCCAGCAGCTCCTGGCTGACCGGATCGGTAAAAACCTTGCCCTTGCGGACAATCGCATAGCTCGGTTGCGCGGGGCTCAAGGCACCTCGTGCGTAAATGCGCTCACCGTTGGCGCCCAACACTCTCCCGGCTTGTGCGGCGACAACATAAGGCGCCGTGTCCAGCAAATGGGGCGTGTCGAGCATGCGGTTATGCAACAAGAACACCTGGATAGCCTTTTGTGTCTGACTGTCCAGCGGTCGCGGCGACGGTGGATAATCTGCTTCGGACGAGCCCGACACATTGGCGGTTACCGCCTGGGCGCACAGCAGCACGATCAGTAGCGATTTCCTCATGGGGTCAATCTCCTTTATTATGTGTGTTCGCGTGTAACGCCAAGGCCTTCGCGGCTTGCGAGCGTTCCACACCGGCCGCCCGGGATCCTTCCCGGCGCCGATTTGCCTCTACCTCACATGTGCAGCAATTACGCTTATGGCTATTTTGAACATCCTCGAATTCCCGGACTCGCGCCTGCGCACTATCGCCAAACCAGTGGCCGTAGTGGACGACAAGATTCGTCAGTTGGTCGATGACATGTTTGAAACAATGTATGAGGCCCCGGGAATTGGTCTCGCGGCGACCCAGGTCAACGTACATCTGCGTGTCGTGGTCATGGACCTGTCCGAAGATCGCAGCGAGCCGCGGGTGTATATCAACCCCGAGTTCGAGCCGCTGACCGAAGAGATGGGTGAATATCAGGAAGGTTGCCTGTCGGTACCGGAGTTCTACGAGAACGTCGAGCGCCCGCTGCGCGTCAAGATCAAGGCCCTGGACCGCGACGGCAAGCCATTCGAGTTGATTGCCGAAGGCTTGTTGGCGGTGTGCATCCAGCACGAATGCGACCACCTCAACGGCAAGTTGTTTGTCGATTACCTGTCCACGCTCAAACGCGACCGGATCAAGAAGAAGCTGGAAAAAAAGCATCGCCAGCAAGCTTGATTCCCTTCTTTCAAAGGCTTGCTGCGGCAAGCCTTTTTCTTTTGTGAGACGTTTCCCATGACCGAGCCACTGCGCATCGTTTTTGCCGGCACTCCCGAGTTTGCCGCCGAACACCTCAAAGCCCTGCTTGCCAGTCCTCATGACATCGTCGCGGTGTACACCCAGCCAGATCGTCCGGCCGGCCGTGGGCAAAAGCTGATGCCCAGCCCGGTCAAGCAACTGGCGCTGGAGAACGGCATTGCCGTGCTGCAACCGCCGACCCTGCGCAATGGGCAAGCCCAAGCCGAACTGGCCGCGCTGGAAGCGGATTTGCTGGTGGTGGTGGCCTACGGCTTGATCCTGCCGCAAGCGGTGCTGGATATTCCGCGCCTGGGTTGCATCAACAGCCATGCATCGCTGCTGCCACGCTGGCGCGGCGCGGCGCCGATCCAGCGCGCCATCGAAGCCGGAGACAACGAAAGCGGTGTGACAGTGATGCGCATGGAAGCCGGCCTGGATACCGGACCGATGCTGCTGAAAGTCACCACACCGATTACCGCCGAAGACACCGGCGGCAGCCTGCACGACCGCCTGGCCGAAATGGGTCCGCCCGCCGTGGTCCAGGCCATTGCCGGCCTGGCCGCAGGCACCTTGCAAGGTGAAGAGCAGGACGACAACCTGGCCACCTACGCCCACAAGCTGAATAAAGACGAAGCGCGCATCGACTGGTGCCGCCCGGCCGTAGAACTGGAGCGCCTGGTGCGCGCGTTCAACCCGTGGCCGATTTGCCACAGCAGCCTCAATGGCGAAGCCTTGAAAGTCCTCGCAGCCAGCCTGGCCGAAGGCAAGGGCGCGCCCGGTGAAATCATCGGCGCCAGCAAGGATGGCCTGTTGGTGGCTTGCGGCGAACAGGCGTTATGCCTGACCCGTCTGCAATTACCTGGCGGCAAGGCGCTGAACTTCAGCGACGTGTTCAACAGTCGCCGGGAAAAATTTGCCGTGGGCACACTCCTGGGAGCGACCGCCCAATGAACCCACGTCTGGCCGCCGCCAAGGCCCTGGCCGCTGTGCTCAACGGCAAGGCCTCGCTCAACAGTTCGTTGCCAACCCAGCTGGATAAAGTCGAAGAGCGTGATCGCGGTTTTACCCAGGACCTGGCGTTTGGCACCGCCCGCTGGCAGCCGCGCTTGTCGGCGCTGGCGGCCAAGCTGCTGCAAAAACCCTTCAAGGCCGCCGATGCCGACGTCGAGGCGCTGCTGTTGGTTGGGCTTTATCAATTGCTCTACACCCGCGTGCCGGCCCACGCCGCCATCGGGGAAACCGTCGGTTGCGCCGACAAGCTGAAAAAACCCTGGGCCAAAGCCTTGCTCAACGCCGTACTGCGCCGCGCCCAGCGTGAGAGTGAAACATTGCTGGCCGAGTTGGAACACGATCCGATGGTGCGTACCGCGCACCCACGCTGGCTGCAAAAGTCCCTGAAAGCCTTCTGGCCCGAGCATTGGGAAGCGATCTGCGCGGCCAACAATGCTCATCCGCCGATGATTCTGCGGGTCAACCGCCGTCATCAGAGCCGCGCGGCCTATCTGCAGTTGTTGGCAGACGCCGGTATCCAGGCCGCTACCTGCGCGTACAGCCAGGACGGTATCGTCCTCGAGGCCGCGGCTGATGTGCGCAGCCTCCCGGGTTTTGCCGACGGCTGGATCAGCGTGCAGGACGAAGCCGCGCAACTGGCTGCCGAACTGCTCGACCTGGCCCCCGGCCAACGGGTGCTCGACGCGTGCTGCGCACCCGGTGGCAAGACGTGCCACATCATGGAAGTCGAACCCGACCTGGCCGGTGTCGTGGCGGTGGACCTGGAAGCCAAGCGCCTGGTGCGGGTGCGGGAAAATCTCGCCCGCCTGGGCCTGAGCGCCGAGTTGATCGCGGCCGACGGGCGCGACACGGCTACCTGGTGGGACGGCCAACCCTTCCAGCGCATCCTGTTGGACGCACCGTGTTCGGCCACCGGCGTGATCCGCCGTCACCCGGACATCAAGCTGACCCGCCAACCCGACGACATCGCCGCGCTGGCGCTGCTGCAAGGTGAGTTGTTGGATGCCTTGTGGCCGACGCTGGAAGTCGGTGGCATTCTGCTCTACGCCACCTGTTCGACCTTGCCGACCGAAAACACCGAGGTGATCGAGGCCTTCCTCGCCCGCACCAGCGGCGCACGGGAGTTGGACCTCGCCACGAGCGCCGGCATCAAGCAGCCCCACGGTCGTCAATTGCTGGCGCAGGAAGGCGGGCACGATGGTTTCTACTACGCCAAACTGATCAAAATTGCCGCTGCACGCGGTTGAATGGTTTTTAAGGGAGTGACCGGATGAAAATCATCATCCTCGGCGCAGGGCAGGTCGGCGGTACGCTGGCCGAGCATTTGGCCAGTGAAGCAAACGACATTACTGTGGTCGACACCGACGCCGAGCGCCTGCGTGGCCTGGGCGATCGCCTGGACATCCGCACGGTCCAGGGTCGCGCCTCGTTCCCGACGGTATTGCGCCAGGCCGGCGCCGACGACGCCGACATGCTGGTGGCCGTGACCAACAGTGACGAGACCAATATGGTCGCCTGCCAAGTGGCTCATACGCTGTTCCACACCCCGACCAAAATTGCCCGGGTGCGTGAAGCGGCCTACCTGACCCGCGCCGGTCTGTTCGATAACGATGCGATCCCGGTCGACGTGCTGATCAGCCCCGAGCAGGTGGTCACTCATTACATCAAGCGCCTGATCGAGATTCCCGGCGCCCTGCAGGTGATCGATTTCGCCGAGGGCAAGGCGCAACTGGTGGCGGTCAAGGCGTACTACGGCGGGCCGCTGGTCGGTCAGCAACTGCGCCAGCTACGCGAGCACATGCCGAATGTGGAAACCCGCGTCGCGGCGATTTTCCGTCGCGACCGACCGATCCTGCCTCAGGGCGATACGGTGATCGAAGCCGACGACGAAGTATTTTTCATCGCCGCCAAGGCTAATATTCGTGCAGTGATGAGCGAAATGCGCCGGCTCGACGAGAGCTACAAGCGCATCGTCATCGCCGGGGGCGGGCAGATCGGCGAACGCTTGGCCGAGGCCATCGAAAGCCGCTATCAGGTCAAGATCATCGAGATGAATGCGGCGCGCTGCCGCTACTTGTCCGACACCCTCGACAGCACCGTGGTGCTGCAAGGCAGCGCCTCGGACCGCGATCTGTTGATGGAAGAGAACATCGCCGACGCCGATATCTTCCTGGCACTGACCAACGATGACGAAGCCAACATCATGTCGTCGCTGCTGGCCAAGCGGCTGGGGGCGAAGAAGGTGATGACCATCATCAACAACCCGGCCTATGTCGACCTGATCCAGGGCGGCGACATCGATATCGCCATCAGCCCGCAGTTGGCGACCATCGGTACGCTGCTCGCGCACGTGCGTCGCGGCGACATCGTCAGCGTGCACTCGCTGCGGCGGGGCGCGGCGGAAGCCATCGAGGCGATTGCCCATGGCGACTCGAAATCGAGCAAGGTGATCGGCAAGGCGATTCGCGACATCGGCCTGCCGCCGGGCACCACCATTGGCGCAATCATTCGCGACGAAGAAGTGATCATCGCCCACGACGACACGGAGATCGCCACGGGCGACCATGTGATTCTCTTCCTTGTGGATAAAAAACATATCCGCGACGTGGAGAAGTTATTCCACGTGGGCTTGAGCTTTTTCTGATCAAACGGAGTGACCCATGCTCGATTCCCTGGAAAAAATGCTCGCCAAAGGTGTGGATAACGCGCTGTTGCGGTTTGGCCTGGGCAAGGGTTACCTGGACCTGAAGGACCACGCCCGGGCTGTCGAACACCTACAGCAGTGCGTCGAGTTCGACCCGAAGTATTCGGCGGCGTGGAAGCTGCTGGGCAAGGCTCAGCTGGGGCTCGGAGATAGTGCTGCAGCGCGGCTGGCATGGGAGAAGGGCATTGAAGCGGCCCAGGCCCATGGCGACAAGCAGGCCGAAAAAGAGATGACCGTATTCCTGAAAAAACTCGACCGCCAGGCTTGAGCGAAGCCTCAATGTGGGAGCGGGCTTGCTCGCGATGGCGGCGTGTCAGTCACCTTATGCGTGTCTGACCCACCGCTATCGCGAGCAAGCCCGCTCCCACACAAGCCCGCTCCCACATTGGGTTTTGTGTTGGCTTTGAGTCAGTGCGACTCAATACCAGCGCGCCTCACCCGGCGGGCGTTTCTTGAAGCGCTTCATGCTCCACATGTACTGGCTCGGATACGCCCCCACATAGCGCTCCACCACCTTGCTCATCGCCGCGCATGAGGTAGCGGTATCGGTGCTGTACATGTCCTCCGGCGCCGCTTCCAGAATCACTTTGTAGCCGGAACCGTCCGGCAGTCGCAGGGCGTGCAGGAACACCCCAACCGCCTTGCCGCCGGCCAACATGTTCGGTACGAATTTGCTGGTCAGCGCCTGAGTGGCAAAGAACGGGACGAAGATCCCGGCCGATTCCGCAGGCT
Source organism: Pseudomonas sp. GQ91 (assembly GCF_059758795.1). NCBI lineage: Bacteria > Pseudomonadati > Pseudomonadota > Gammaproteobacteria > Pseudomonadales > Pseudomonadaceae > Pseudomonas > Pseudomonas sp. GQ91. Next base: position 154,800 of record NZ_JCAXED010000010.1, on the reverse strand, counting down.
CCGGATCCGCCGGAATCCCCACCTGACCACCTTTGCGCACTTCCTTGATGACGCTGAGAATGCCTTCCTTGGTGGACGCCGCGACGCGATTGCCCAGTTGCACCCGCTGCTTGCGCAGCAGTTCGTCCACCGCCTTGAGCTTGGGCGGACGATAGAAAATGATCGGTTTGCATTGGCTGCAATAGAAGTGGTTCAACACTTCCCAGTTGCCCAGGTGGCTGGTGATACCAACCACGCCTTTGCCCGAGGCCAGCGCTGCATGCAGCACTTCCAGGCCTTCGACTTCGCGCACCAGGTCGATCGAGCGCTGGGCCGGCCAGATCCAGGCACAGGCGCTTTCGGTCAGTGACTTGCCGATGTCCATCAGGCTGCGGCCCGCAAGACGCTCGCGCTCGGCCGGATCCATGTCCGGAAAACATTTGGAAAGGTTGATCCGCACCGTGTCGCGGGAACGGTTGGGGGTTTTCCACATGATCCAGCCAATGGCCGTGCCGACTGCCTGGACAGCGCGCCAGGGCAACAGGGCAAACAACCGAAGAGCGCCTACCAGCAAGGCGCCTTTAAACTTTTCCACAGGTCACTCCTGAAGTTGTGCGGTGCGCAAAGTGCGCCATTCTAACCGGCGTTGGCCAAGTCCGCGTACCGGTCACAGTCCTGGGTGTGGTCCATGACCATGCCCGAGGCCTGCATGAACGCATAGCAGATGGTCGGCCCGACGAAAGTGAAGCCGGCTTTTTTCAGGGCGCGACTCATGGCTTCAGCCTCTGGCGTGATGGCCGGGACTTCACTGCGATCCTTGAAATGATTGACCTTGGGCACGCCGCCGACAAACGCCCAGAGCCATCCCACCGGATCCTCCAGCGCCAGCCAGGCCGCGGCATTGCGCCGGGTGGCGTTGAGCTTCAAGCGGTTGCGCACAATGCCCGGATCCTGCATCAACAGTTCGATCTCGGCATCGCTCAACCGTGCCAACCGCTGCGCATCAAAACCGAACAAGACCTTTCGATAATGCTCGCGTTTGCGTAAAACGGTGATCCACGACAGGCCCGCCTGGAACCCTTCGAGCAAAAGCAGTTCAAACAAACCCTGCGCATCGCGCAGCGGCGTTCCCCACTCCTGATCGTGATAAGCCATGTACAGCGGATCTTCAGAACACCAAAAGCAGCGTGGCATAAGGCTCCAGGGAGTAGTGGCGGGGCCGAATCGGGTATACTCCCGCTCTTTAAATCGCAGCCCAAGTAACAGGTGAATTTCGTGAGCCAGCCTACGCCAGCCGTGCGTACCTTCCAAGACTTGATCCTCGCCCTCCAGCAATACTGGGCAGAGCAAGGTTGTGTGGTACTTCAGCCCTACGATATGGAAGTAGGCGCCGGCACTTTCCACACCGCTACATTCCTGCGGGCCATCGGCCCGGAAACCTGGAACGCCGCTTATGTGCAGCCCAGTCGTCGCCCGACTGACGGCCGCTACGGTGAAAACCCAAATCGCCTGCAGCACTACTACCAGTTCCAGGTGGTCTTGAAGCCTAACCCGGACAACTTCCAGGAGCTGTACCTGGGCTCGCTGAAACATGTCGGCCTGGACCCGCTGGTCCACGACATCCGTTTCGTCGAAGACAACTGGGAATCGCCGACCCTCGGCGCCTGGGGCCTGGGCTGGGAAGTCTGGCTCAACGGCATGGAAGTGACTCAGTTCACTTACTTCCAGCAAGCGGGCGGCATCGAATGCTACCCGGTGACCGGCGAGATCACCTACGGTCTCGAGCGCCTGGCCATGTACCTGCAGGGCGTGGATTCGGTCTACGACCTGGTGTGGGCTGACGGTCCGTTCGGCAAAGTCACTTATGGCGATGTGTTCCACCAGAACGAAGTGGAGCAATCGACCTATAACTTCGAACACGCCAACGTCGACAAGCTGTTCGAACTGTTCGATTTCTACGAAAGCGAAGCCAAGCGCCTGATCGAACTGGATCAGCCGCTGCCGTTGCCAAGCTACGAAATGGTCTTGAAGGCATCCCATACCTTCAACCTGCTGGATGCCCGTCGTGCCATCTCGGTCACCGCGCGCCAGCAATACATTCTGCGTGTACGCACCCTGGCGCGTTCCGTCGCCCAAGCCTACCTGCTGGCTCGCGCCAAGCTGGGCTTTCCGATGGCAACCCCGGACCTGCGTGATGAAGTGTTGGCTAAGCTGGAGGCTGCGCAATGAGTGCTCAAGATTTCCTGGTTGAACTGGGTACCGAAGAGCTGCCACCCAAGGCCCTCAACACCCTGGCCGATGCATTCCTGGCCGGGATCGAAAAAGGCCTGCAAAGCGCCGGCCTGAAGTTTGAAGCGAAGCATGTCTACGCCGCGCCGCGCCGTCTGGCTGTGCTGCTGACCGCACTGGAAACCCAGCAACCGGACCGCAACATCAACCTCGACGGCCCGCCACGCCAGGCCGCGTTCGATGCCGAAGGCAATCCGACCCAGGCCGCTCTTGGTTTCGCCAAGAAGTGCGGCGTCGAGCTGAGCGAAATCGACCAGAGCGGCCCGAAACTGCGTTTCAGCCAAGTCATCAAGGGCAAGCCAACCGCCAGCCTGTTGCCGACCATCGTTGAAGACTCGCTGAACGACCTGCCGATTCCCAAGCGCATGCGTTGGGGTGCGCGCAAGGAAGAGTTCGTGCGACCGACCCAATGGCTGGTCATGCTGCTGGGCGATCAGGTGGTCGACTGCACCATCCTCGCCCAGCAGTCCGGACGCGATTCGCGTGGTCACCGCTTCCATCACCCGCAAAGCGTGCGCATCACTTCGCCGGCCAACTACCTCAATGATCTGCGCGCCGCGTACGTGCTGGCGGATGCCAATGAACGTCGCGAACTGATCAGCAAGCGCACCGAAGAGCTGGCCCGCCTGCAGGAAGGCACCGCCATCGTGCCGCCAAGCCTGCTCGACGAAGTCACCGCACTGGTTGAGTGGCCGGTGCCGCTGGTGTGCTCGTTCGAAGAACGTTTCCTCGATGTGCCGCAAGAAGCCCTGATCACCACCATGCAGGACAACCAGAAGTATTTCTGCCTGCTGGATGTCGACGGCAAATTGCTGCCACGCTTTATCACCGTGGCCAACATCGAAAGCAAAGACCCGCAGCAAATCATCGCCGGTAACGAAAAAGTCGTTCGCCCGCGCCTGACCGACGCCGAGTTTTTCTTCAAGCAAGACAAAAAGCAGAAGCTGGAAGACTTCAACCTGCGCCTGCAAAACGTGGTGTTCCAGGAAAAACTGGGCAGCGTCTACGACAAGGCCGTGCGGGTTTCCAAGCTGGCGGCCTACATCGCGCCACGCATTGGTGGCGATGCCGCCTGGGCTGCGCGCGCGGGCCTGCTGTCAAAATGCGATCTGGCCACCGAAATGGTCGGCGAGTTCCCGGAGATGCAGGGCGTTGCCGGTTACTACTACGCCCTCAATGACGGTGAGCCGGACGACGTCGCGCTGGCGTTGAACGAGCAGTATATGCCACGCGGCGCTGGCGCCGAACTGCCGAGCACCCTCACCGGTGCGGCCGTGGCGATTGCCGACAAGCTGGATACCCTGGTGGGTATCTTCGGCATCGGCATGTTGCCCACCGGCAGCAAGGATCCCTACGCCCTGCGCCGTGCGGCCCTTGGCGTGCTGCGAATCCTGATCGACAAGCAACTGGACCTCGACCTGACCCAGGCCGTGGTGTTCGCTGTCGGCCAGTTCGGGGCCAAGGTCAAGCAAGCCGGCCTGGCCGAGCAAGTGCTGGAGTTCGTGTTCGACCGCCTGCGCGCGCGTTACGAAGACGAAGGTGTCGACGTCGCGGTCTACCTCTCGGTACGGGCCCTGCAACCGGGTTCGGCGCTGGACTTTGATCAACGCGTGCAAGCCGTACAGGCGTTCCGCAAGTTGCCGGAAGCCGATGCACTGGCCGCCGTGAACAAGCGGGTGTCGAACCTGTTGAGCAAAGCCGACAACCTCGGTTCGGCCGACGTTGACCCAGGCCTGTTTGCCGACGCCAAGGAGTTCTCGCTGAACTCGGCTATCGCCAAGGCCGAGAACGCGGTGAAGCCGCTGATCGCCGAACGCAGCTACGCCGAAGCCCTGGCGCGCCTGGCCACCTTGCGTGAACCGGTGGATGCGTTCTTCGAGGCCGTGATGATCAACGCCGAAGACGCGAACGTACGGAAAAACCGCTACGCCATGCTGGCACGTCTGCGCGGGTTGTTTATCAACATCGCTGACATTTCCGTACTGGGCTGAACATGTTGAAACTGCTGATTCTCGATCGGGACGGGGTGATCAATTTTGACTCCGACGCTTACATCAAATCGGTGGAGGAGTGGATTCCGCTGCCCGGTTCGATCGAGGCCATCGCGCAGTTAAGCAAGGCCGGCTGGACAGTGGCCATCGCCACTAACCAGTCCGGCATCGCCCGCGGCTACTACGATCTCGCCACCCTGGACGCCATGCACGCGCGCTTGCGCACGTTGGTGGCCGAGCAGGGCGGTGAGCTCGGGTTGGTGGTTTATTGCCCACATGGGCCGGACGACGGCTGCGATTGCCGTAAGCCGAAACCCGGCATGCTGAAAACCATTGCAAAACATTACAATGTTCCGTTGACGGGCCTATGGTTCGTCGGGGACAGTCTCGGTGACCTGGAGGCGGCCAAGGCCGTCGACTCACAGCCAGTTTTGGTAAAAACCGGGAAAGGCGAAAAGACCCAGGGCAAAACCCTGCCGGCGGGCACCTTGATTTTTGACGATCTGGCGGCGGTTGCCGCTGAACTTATCAACACATAGCAGCCCTTCTGACTTCCTGACCAAGGACTGTTCGGGAGCGCGCTTTTAACAGGCGGGCCTTGCCCCGCAACGGTAAATGCCGCCATGTCGATTTTGCAGGCCATCAGAACCTTTTTCTTTTACCTGCTGCTGGGCACCAGTTCCTTGCTCTGGTGCACCCTGAGCTTTTTTATCGCGCCCTTTTTGCCGTTCAAGGCGCGCTATCGTTTCATCAACGTTTATTGGTGCCGCTGCGCGTTGTGGCTGACCAAGGTATTGCTGAATATCCGTTTCGAGATCAAAGGCGCCGAGCATGTCCCGGACCAGCCTTGCGTAATTCTGTCGAACCACCAGAGCACCTGGGAGACCTTCTTTCTCTCGGCGTACTTTTCGCCCCTGAGCCAGGTGCTCAAGCGTGAGCTGCTATTCGTACCCTTCTTTGGTTGGGCCATGGCGATGCTGCGCCCGATTGCGATTGATCGCGACAACCCCAAGGCGGCGCTCAAGCACGTTGCAAAGAAGGGTGACGAATTGCTCAAGGACGGGGTCTGGGTGCTGATTTTCCCCGAGGGTACACGTGTGCCGTTTGGCACTGTGGGCAAGTTCTCCAGGGGCGGTACGGCATTGGCGGTCAACGCCAACCTGCCAGTGCTGCCGATCGCCCACAACGCGGGCAGGTTCTGGCCGAAAGAGGGCTGGGCCAAACGCGCAGGCACCATCACCGTGGTCATCGGCGAACCGATGTACGCCGAAGGCGAGGGGCCACGCGCCATTGCAGCGCTGAATGACCGTGCAGCCGCATGGAATGAGGCTCAACAAAGGGCGATGGGATCGTTGCCGCCACTGCCGGTTGCAGAAAACCCGGCGGCAATGTGAATTCTGTGGATAAGCTGTGTACGCTTTGTTCGTGAATTGTCGATTTTTGCTTTTAAATTATTGATTTTATTACATATTTCTTAAGCTGATAAAACACACTGAAAACGTGCATAAGTTTTTTTCCAACGATAAAAACCAGCTCTTGCGGCTAAACCGATCAGTTAAGCGAATGAGACATCCTGTAGGAGCGAGCTTGCTCGCGAAAAACGTCAACGATAACGCGTGCCTTCTGGATAAACGCGGCGCCTTTGAGTTCTTCGCGAGCAAGGGCTAGGCGCCCCCCTTGCTCCTGCAGAAAGCCTTAACTGATCGGCATTAGCCCTCGCGGCCGGTTTTTCATGCACGGGTGAACTTCGCTTTCATCCGGTCGTTCTACTCCTGCCACAACGGCAATTGCAGGATGAAAACCGTGCCCTGTCCAACCACGCTTTCGCACTCGATCCTTCCATTGTGACGGTCCACCACGGTCTTGACCATGGTCAGGCCCAGACCCAGGCCTTCGCTGCCCTGGGCAGAAGCGAAGCGTCGATATTGGCTGAACAGCTCTGGCAGATCCCCAGGCGCGATGCCGGGGCCCTGATCCCTGATTCGGCACGCCAGCCATTCGCCACTGCACTCGACACTCAACGTAACCGTCGTACCGGACGGACTGTATTTGATTGCGTTCTGCAACAGGTTGAATAAGGCGCGGGTCAACAGCGATTGATCCGCCAAGACCATTTCTTCACCTGCCTCATCCAACTGGTGAATCAAGTGGATACCTTTCAACTGCGCCAACAGCGCCACCTGATCAAAAGCATCGAGTACCAGCATGGCGAACAGACTCGGCTGAAACTGATAGCCATCGGATTCAGCCTTGGCTAACTGGACGAACGACTCGGTCAGGTTCAGGGCGCGGCGCACCTGTTGTTCGATTTGGGCAAATACCGGGGAAGCCTCAGGGGTTTCATGGCGTTGAACGTCCAGGAGCGCGAGAATCGCCGAGTGCGGCGCGCGCAAATCGTGGGACAAGAAGCGTAGAAGCGTTTCGCGCTGCTGCTGGGCTTCACGTTCGATGCTCAGATCCGTCAGGCTCAATAACCAACCCAACGCCACTTCGCCATCAGCCGGCAGCAATGGCGCAAGCTCCAGGCGCAGGCTGCGTTGTCGAATGTCGCGAAACTCGCCGATCTCCAGCGCCGACATCGGCGGGCGCACACCTTCCAACAACGGGGGATAGCCCAATGCCGCAAGCTGCTCCTGCAGGTTTTCATTGACCAGCTCGCTATCAAACACCTCGCGGGCGATGCGGTTAGCCAACAGAACGTTGCCTTTCGGGTCGGTAATCAGCGTGGCTACCGGCAGACACTCCAACCCATCGGCCATAAAGCGTCGCGTGTCGCGCGTGCGACTCACGGCTTGCTCCAGGGCATAGATACGACCCTGCAACACGTCTCCGTTGCTGACGGGCGCACGGCGGCGTTCTGGCAGCACTTTGGGCTCACTGTCGAGCCGTGCCAGCTCCCAGCCGAAATACGCCAGGATCACGCTCAGGCGACGCCAGTTCCAGATCAAGTACCCGAGCAGCAAGCCGATCAGGCAGGCCGCGGGTGACCACCACGCGCCCAGGCGCAATAAGCCCCAAGCGCCGAGGAGGGCGATCGTCATGCTACCCAGGGTCAACCACAATGCATAACGCGGGCGAAACAGCAGCAGGCCCAGCAACACCGCCACCATTGAGGTCGCCAGCAATGCCGCCAGCCAGCCGGGCAAGACGGTAATGCTGCGTCCCTGCATCAAACCGTTGAGGATATTGGCCTGGATTTCCACGCCTGGTGTGGTGCCTACGCTGGCCGACAAGGGCGTGACGTAACGATCCCCCATGCCTGGCGCAGTGGCGCCCACCAGAATCAAACGATCACGCAGCAACTCGGGCGGGACCTCACCGCGCAGCACGCTGACATAAGGCACGCTGGGAAAGCCGTCGTCGGCCGCGATAAAGGGAATCCGAATAGCATTGTCGCGCTGCCAGTCCTTGCTCGTTGACGCGGCAGACAAGCCTGGCATGTCGGTTTTCCCGCCATTCAGCTCGTAGGCCAACCAAGCCAGTTGCGGCCTCATTTGCCCAGCCGGCCCCTCCCGCAGATAGAGGCTGCGAACGATACCGTCGCCGTCGGCTTCCACATTGATATGCCCAATGCCCCTGGCGCAATCACGCAGCGGCGGCACCGGCAATATTTGCCGTATCGGCTGGGCATAACGCGGCGTGCCTTCGCGGATCAGCGGCAGCAGGACATTGCCCGCCTGGCAAATCGCCTGGGCCAGACGCTGGTCATCGGCGGGATCGCGTGCCGGTTCACTGAAAATAACATCGAACAAAATGCCTGCAGGTTTGGCTGCGTTCAATTGGTCAATCAGATCGGCGTGCAGGCGACGTGACCAGGGCCATTGTCCCAATTGCCTGAGACTCAGGTCATCGATGGTCACCAGCAAAACGCGCGGCTCCACCGGTAACGGCGTTAACCGCCGAAGGCTGTCATACAGCAGATTATTGAGCGCAAAGCCAGGGCTGAGGGACAGGAAAGCGGTCATCGGCAACAGGAGCAGACTGATCCACAACCATTCCCGCACAAGACCATTGAACAGGCGTTGCGCTTGCGTCGGCTGGCGCTTTTCAGCCTTGCGCCACAGCCTCACCGGCAGGTCGCCCCAGTGTTACTGCACACGGGAGGCGGGCGGATAATAGAAGATGTCATAAACCCCAGCCTCTCCCTCCAGTCCTTGCTCATCAAACGCGGACACGCGAACGTGATAGAACGATGCCTTGAGCCCAGTGAAGCTTACACGCGGTTCACTGGAAAAATTTTCCTGCTTGATGTTCATAAAGGCTTTATCGGAGGCGACCTGGGCACGGTAGCGTTGCGCACCCGGCAGCGGACGCAGGAATAACGTCCACACCGGGGCATCACCTTTCTGGCCGTCCTGCCCGACCAGACTCGGGGCGCCCAGCAACTCCACGGTTTTCAACTCACCCTGTTTTTTGAACAAGACGCCTTGCCGGGCACCGACCTGCAATGGCTCTTCCACCGCGCCCACGGGCACTTCGGTTGGGTGCCCCGCATCCAGGTGCTCGGCGCGACTGACCGCGACCAGACCGTTGAGCACCTCGACCACCGACTGATCATCGTCGTTGCGTACGCGAAAGTGAGTGCCACGCACGCCCAACACACCTACCGGGGTCACGATCTGAAAGCGATCATGATCACTGGTGCGCTTGAGCACATAGGCTTCGACCTGGCCTTGCTCCAGAATCACCTGGGGAATCGCCCGCTCGGATGCCAGCTGCAACCGAACCTGAGAGCTGGAGGGCAGGACCACCCGCGAGCCATCTCCCAACAACAGACTGACAAACGCCGACGGCGAGGTCTGCACACCTTCCTGCTCATCGATCACCATGCCTTCTTCGAGCACGCTCGGGCGGCCTTTGGCATCCAGTTTCCAAGCTTCGCCCGTGAGGTGTTGGACGACCGCAGGCAACGGCTGTGCCCGACAGAGCAGGTTGTCATCAATATAGGGCGCACGAACAGCCGCTGGCTTCGCCATGACCCCCGGACTGCTGGCACAGAGCGCCAGGATCAAGCCGGAGCTTAATAAAAAAGAGAGAGGAGAGCGGGTACGACGAGGGAAGAGGGTCATGGTATCCATCAAGGTTCAAGTTCTAATAATTCATCAGAAAGCGCGTTCAGAAAGCGTCTTGCTGGAGCAGGACCTTGAGTGCCGCCTACGATACCCGATGATGCATCGCACTCGATAGCCGAAATGTCTGACGCGATAGAAACGACCGCTGGCTGGACCGTGACCCATTGAGAATGGATGACACGTCCCTGTGTCGGCCGGTTCGACATTGTCGAGCCGGGTGTACATCGAAGAAATACTGTCCTTCACATCTCCCCGACAACAGTCCGCGGCGAACCTCGGACTACAGATGACACGTCCCTATGTCGAGAGCGCTTCCCGCGCACGCCCTCCGTGTTTCACATAGTGATAGGGAATTTACCTACAACAAGGGTCTGCGTGGAGCTTTGCCACATTTGTTCAGATTCAGAATATCCAGCGCTGGGTGGTTGGCTGGTGCAAACGTGGCGCATCCACCTGCAGGCCTGCGTACCCCAAGGAGTCAACGGCCTCATTCAACGAGTGAACTTCATTAAACGCAACTATCATGGTCGGGTTACTGGCACTCACCGTTTCTGTGCCAAGCGTCGCAGCGGCTACCACCATCAGCATCTTTGCCCACACACTGACCTTCTGCAGGACGATCGCTCGTCGTGATAGCGCATAAAAGCGGATTGCCATTGATCCTTTTCCTTAGGAGCTCGAGCCGGTATCGTTCCAGCTGTGTACGCGATGTTTAACGGCCTAAGGGCTATCTGATATCAGCGTACCGAGAGTTCCACGGGACTTGAGAATCTGGTCATAATTGTTCAGATTCAACACTCGGTTTTTGCGCAGCTACCGGCGGCGTTAGCAATACCTGCGTAGCACTCATCAAGAAAGAAAGGACCCTCCCACATGCGTGTCGCGATACTGGATGACGAACCTGCTGAATTGAAGCGGGTGGAACAGACACTGCGACAAATTCCAAACGCCTCGGAACAGCCATGGACGCTGCATTGCTTCGAGCGCGGTGAAGACTTGCTGCGCCAATTGCGCCGGGAAACGTTTGATTTGCTGGTGCTTGACTGGCAGTTACCTGACCTCAGCGGCCTGGCCATTTTGCGCTGGACCCGCGAACACCTCGAGGCACCGCCCCCTGCCATCATGCTCACCAGTCGCGATGCAGAGGCCGATATCGTCACGGCGTTGAACAGCGGCGCGGATGACTACGTCAGCAAACCCTTTCGTCCGAACGAACTCAAGGCACGCGTTACGGCGGTCCTGCGTCGCCACGGCTTAAATAAAGCCAAGACCAGCGAAATATCGATTTTTAATGATCTGACGTTTGACGATGCGGAACTTACCGTGACCCGCAACGGCACGCCTATCAACCTCACCGAAAGAGAGTACCGACTGGCGCGCTGCCTGTTCGACAACCTGGCTCGACCGCTGTCCCGAGAGTATTTATACGAGCGGTTCTGGACCCATGAAGAAATGGTCTCTTCAAGGCCCCTGGATACTCATATCTATCGATTACGCAACAAACTAGGTCTGACGGCTGATCGCGGGTGGCAGTTGCTGACTATCTACGGCTACGGGTACCGACTGGAAAGCGTCACCGCTTCCAGTGGGGAAGATGAAGAAAAACTGGCTTGATGTTCCACGTGGAGCATTCCGCCATTTGATTTTTTGCTCAAAAAAAAGGCCAACGCTAAGCGTTGGCCTTTTTTGTTTGGCGTGTCTGCTGGATCAGAAATCCAGGTTGGAAACCGCCAGGGCGTTGCTCTCGATGAAGTCTCGACGAGGCTCGACCGCATCACCCATCAGGGTGTTGAAGATCTGATCCGCGCCAATCGCGTCTTCGATGGTCACACGCAACATGCGACGCTGGCTTGGGTCCATGGTGGTTTCCCAGAGCTGATCCGGGTTCATTTCGCCCAGACCTTTGTATCGCTGAATGGTGTGACGCTTGGTGCTTTCATTCATCAACCAGTCGAGGGCTTCCTTGAACTCCTTGACTGCTTTCTTGCGTTCACCGCGCTGGATATAAGCGCCGTCATCCAACAGGGTGCTCAATTGCGCACCGAGGGTAACAACCGTCTTGTAATCGTTGCTGCCGAAGAAGTCGCGGTTGAAGGTAATGTAATTCGACAAGCCATGGGAGATCAGTTCGACCTCTGGCAGCCAGACATTACGCTCACGGTCTTCACGCAGGCTGGCTTTGTATACCAGACCGGATTTTTCCACCGTGCGCAGGCGTGTCTCGTACTGTGCCAGCCAATCCTGCATCGCTGCATGATCGCCCAATTGCTCAAGGCTGACGGCCGGCAGATAGATAAAGTGCTCGGTCAGCTCCTGAGGGTACAGGCGCGACAAACGCTTGAGCGTCTTCATTACCATGCGGAAGTCGTTTACCAAACGCTCCAGCGACTCACCGGAGATGCCCGGAGCCTCATCGTTCAAGTGCAGGCTGGCATCTTCCAGGGCCGACTGCGTCATGTACTCTTCCATGGCGTCGTCGTCTTTGATGTATTGCTCTTGCTTGCCTTTTTTCACTTTATACAACGGCGGCTGGGCGATGTAGATGTAGCCACGCTCGATCAGCTCCGGCAACTGACGGAAGAAAAACGTCAGCAACAGGGTACGAATGTGCGAACCGTCGACGTCAGCATCGGTCATGATGATGATGTTGTGGTAACGCAGCTTGTCGATGTTGTATTCCTCGCGGCCGATGCCACAGCCCAGGGCCGTGATCAGGGTGCCGACTTCCTGCGAGGAAATCATCTTGTCGAAGCGGGCTTTCTCAACGTTGAGGATCTTGCCCTTCAACGGCAGGATTGCCTGGGTGCGACGGTTACGACCCTGCTTGGCGGAACCGCCAGCAGAGTCACCTTCCACCAGATACAGTTCGGAGAGGGCAGGGTCCTTCTCCTGGCAGTCCGCCAGTTTGCCCGGCAACCCGGCGATATCCAGCGCACCTTTACGACGGGTCATTTCACGGGCTTTACGCGCCGCTTCACGCGCCCGCGCCGCGTCGATCATTTTGCCGACAACCAGCTTGGCTTCGTTCGGGTTTTCCAGCAGGAAGTCGGAGAAGTACTTGCCCATTTCCTGTTCAACCGCAGTCTTCACTTCGGAGGAGACCAGTTTGTCTTTGGTCTGGGAGCTGAACTTCGGATCGGGAACCTTGACCGAAATAATCGCGGTCAGGCCTTCACGGGCATCGTCACCGGTGGTGGCGACTTTGTGTTTCTTCGCCAGGCCTTCTGCTTCGATGTAAGTGTTCAGGTTACGCGTCAGCGCAGAACGGAAACCCACCAGGTGGGTGCCGCCATCGCGCTGTGGAATATTGTTGGTGAAGCACAACAGGTTCTCGTTGAAGCTGTCGTTCCACTGCAAGGCGATTTCCACGCCGATGCCGTCTTCACGCTGAATGTTGAAGTGGAACACCTGGTTGACCGCAGTCTTGTTGGTGTTCAGGTATTCAACGAACGCGCGCAGACCACCTTCGTATTTGAACAGTTCTTCCTTGCCACTGCGCTCGTCCTTGAGGACGATACCCACACCGGAGTTAAGGAAGGACAATTCACGAATCCGCTTGGCCAGAATGTCCCAGCTGAAGTGGATGTTCTTGAAGGTTTCAGCCGAAGGCTTGAAGTGAATCTGCGTACCGGTGGTTTCGCTGTCGCCAACGATCTTCATCGGTGCTTGTGGAACGCCGTGGATGTAAGTCTGTTCCCAGATTTTTCCACTACGGCGGACGGTCAAGATCAGCTCTTCGGACAGAGCGTTGACCACCGACACACCTACACCGTGCAAACCGCCGGATACTTTATAGGAGTTGTCGTCGAACTTACCGCCAGCGTGGAGCACGGTCATGATGACCTCTGCCGCCGAAACGCCTTCTTCTTTATGCACATCAACCGGGATACCGCGACCGTTGTCGCGCACGGTGATGGATTCGTCCGGGTGGATGATGATGCTGATGTCGTCGCAGTGGCCGGCCAGAGCTTCGTCGATCGAGTTATCGACCACCTCGAACACCATATGGTGCAGACCGCTGCCATCATCGGTATCGCCGATGTACATACCGGGACGTTTGCGTACGGCATCCAAACCTTTAAGCACTTTAATGCTGGTCGAGTCGTACGTATTTTCTTCGCTCATGCCTTCACTCCCGATGGTCGTGGGTCTGGGTGATACGGCCTTGTTCCACGTGGAACAAAGCGACTGGCGTTTCCGTCTGCCAGCCTTCCCTCAATAATTCGTGATCTACACAGGTGATAAACACCTGGCAGCGTAAGTCTTCCAACAAGCGGCACAACGCGCGGCGATGTTGCTCGTCCAGTTCGGACGGCAAGTCATCCACCAGATAAATACACTGACCGCGTCGGGCTTGGCTAACCAAATGCCCTTGAGCGATACGCAGCGCACAGACCACCAACTTTTGCTGACCGCGGGACAAGATGTCTGCCGCGTTGTGTGCGCCTAATCTAAGACGCAAATCAGCACGTTGTGGCCCGGCCTGGGTGTGACCCATTTGCTGATCCCGTTGCAGCGACGACGCGAGCACTGCACTCAGCTCGCGCTCTTTGTCCCATCCACGGTAGTAACTCAGCGTCAGCCCCTCAAGCGCCAGCAGCTCGCTCAAGGTCTGTTCAAAGACTGGTTTCAAGGCTTTGATATAGGTGCGACGGTATTCATCTATTTCAGCGCTGGCCAGGCACAATTCCCGGTCCCAGGCAGCTTGCGAAGCGGCGTCAAGTGTACCATGCCGCAGCCACGAGTTCCGCTGTCGCAGGGCCTTCTGCAGGCGCTGCCAAGTAGCCATGAACCGTGGTTCCACGTGGAACACGCCCCAATCAAGAAACTGCCTGCGGATTTTCGGTGCGCCTTCCAGCAGGCGAAAGCTATCAGGGTTGATCAATTGCAGCGGCAGGATTTCCGCCAGCTGCGCAGCGCTGCGAGCATTCTGCCCATCGATCCGGATCTGAAACTCTCCCTGGCGATCTCTCGATACCCCCAGGCTGCTATGACCACCTTCCGCCAACTCAACCTGACCGAATACGGTACAGGCCAGCTGTTCGTACTGAATAACGGGTAACAAGCGCGCACTGCGAAAGGAACGCGCAAGCCCCAACAAGTGGATGGCTTCCAGCACGCTGGTTTTGCCACTGCCATTGACGCCATGGAGGATATTAATGCGGGGGGAAGGGGAGAAGGTCACCGGGTGCAGATTGCGCACCGCGGTGACCGAGACACGACTGAGGGACATCTAGCTTCTGCTGAACATGATTACAGACGCATCGGCATAACGACGTAGGCCGAGTCATCATTATCCGACTCTTGCACCAGCGCGCTGCTGTTGGAGTCAGACAGAATCAGGCGAACCTGTTCAGTCGTCATCACGCCCAGCACGTCCAGCAGGTAGCTGACGTTGAAGCCGATCTCCAGGGAGCCGCCGTTGTAATCGACGCCTACTTCTTCTTCCGCTTCTTCCTGTTCCGGGTTGTTAGCCTGGATCTTCAATTGACCATTGGCCAATTGCAGACGAATACCACGATATTTTTCATTGGAAAGAATCGCAGTACGGCTGAACGCTTCACGCAGGGCTTGGCGATCACCGATCACCAACTTGTCTCCGCCTTTGGGCAGGACACGCTCGTAATCCGGGAATTTACCGTCGACCAGTTTGGAGGTGAAGGTGAACTCGCCTGTCGTCGCGCGAATGTGGTGTTGGCCGAGGACGATGCTGACGTTGCCGTCCGGCTCGGTGAGCAAACGCGCCAGTTCGAGGATGCCCTTGCGCGGCACAATCACTTGGTGACGGTCCGGCTGACCGATGTCGGCCTGCATCGAACACATCGCCAGGCGATGGCCGTCAGTGGCCACGGCACGGATGATGCCTGCCGAGACTTCCAGCAGCATACCGTTGAGGTAGTAACGCACGTCTTGCTGGGCCATGGCGAAGCTGGTGCGCTCGATCAACCGGCGCAGCTTGCTTTGCTCCAGGCTGCACGTCAGCGACCCTGGGCCTTCTTCTACCGTCGGGAAGTCATTCGCCGGCAGGGTAGAGAGCGTGAAACGACTGCGCCCGGCCTTGACCACCAGCTTCTGCTCATCGACTTTGATGTCGATCATCGCGTCGTTGGGCAGGCTCTTGCAGATGTCCATCAGCTTGCGCGCAGGTACGGTGATTTCACCGGGCTCCGCGGCATCTTCCAGCTGTACACGACCAACCAGTTCGACTTCCAGATCGGTACCGGTTAACGACAGCTGCTGGCCTTCGACCACCAGCAATACGTTGGAAAGCACCGGCAAGGTCTGTCGGCGCTCGACGACGCCTGCGACCAGTTGCAGGGGTTTCAACAGGGCTTCGCGTTGAATGGTGAAATGCATGGTCTCGTCCCTTGCCTTAATAAGCTGCGCTGGTGTTCATCAAGTTGTCAGTGTACGCAGCAGGTTCTTGTAGTCCTCGCGAATGTCCGCGTCGGATTCCTTAAGTTCGTTGATCTTGCGGCATGCATGCAAGACCGTGGTGTGGTCACGACCACCAAACACATCACCAATTTCCGGCAGGCTGTGGTTGGTCAACTCCTTGGAGAGGGCCATGGCAACCTGACGAGGACGTGCCACCGAGCGCGAACGGCGCTTGGACAGCAGATCGGAAATCTTGATTTTGTAGTACTCGGCCACCGTGCGTTGAATGTTATCCACACTGACCAGCTTGTCTTGCAACGCCAACAAGTCTTTCAGCGATTCGCGAATCAACTCGATGGTGATATCGCGCCCCATGAAGTGCGAGTGAGCGATGACCCGCTTGAGCGCGCCTTCCAGCTCACGCACGTTGGAACGAATGCGCTGGGCGATGAAGAATGCAGCATCGTGAGGCAGGTCGACTTTCGCCTGGTCAGCTTTCTTCATCAGGATCGCGACCCGGGTTTCCAGCTCCGGAGGCTCTACCGCAACCGTCAGACCCCAACCGAAGCGCGATTTCAAACGCTCTTCCAGGCCTTCGATTTCCTTTGGATAACGGTCACTGGTCAAGATGACTTGCTGACCGCCTTCAAGCAACGCATTGAAGGTGTGGAAAAACTCCTCCTGGGAGCGTTCCTTGCGCGCGAAGAACTGAATGTCATCGATCAGCAGCGCATCGACCGAACGGTAGAACCGTTTGAACTCGTTGATAGCGTTGAGCTGCAAGGCCTTGACCATGTCAGCCACGAAGCGTTCCGAGTGCAGGTACACGACCTTGGCATTCGGGTTCTTCTTCAACAGATGGTTACCCACCGCATGCATCAAGTGAGTTTTACCCAAGCCGACGCCACCATAAAGGAAGAGCGGGTTGTAACCATGCTTGGGATTGTCGGCAACCTGCCAGGCCGCGGCACGGGCCAATTGGTTGGACTTACCTTCGACGAAATTCTCAAAGGTGAAGGTACGGTTCAGGTAGCTGGTGTGCTTGAGCGCCCCCTCGACCTGCACTGTGCGCTGTTCGGCACGAACCGGCGCCTGCTGGGAACTGGCACCCGCCATCGGATCGAAGCTGTCACGGGACGGCTCTTCGCTGACCGGCGCATTCTTCTGCGCAGAGGACTTCGTCGGGGCTGGCGCGGCCGGCGGGTTATTCACAGGCGCCGTTACCTGCGGTTGTGAAGCAGCAGCAGCCAACGGCGCATTCGGCGCGGGACGCGGTGCCGAGCTGCGTTTGCTACCTATTAATAAGGAAAGCGCCGGAGCCAGCCCGTTGCCATGTTCATCGAGCAATTCGAGAACGCGGCTCAGGTACTTCTCATTGACCCAGTCGAGAACAAAACGGTTGGGTGCATAGACGCGCAACTCGTCGCCTTCGGCTTCGACCTGTAGCGGACGGATCCAGGTGTTGAATTGCTGGGCAGGCAGCTCATCGCGCAAAAGCTCCACGCACTGCTGCCAAAGTTCCACTGACACGGATATCCCCTAAGTTGAAAGCCGGTGAGGCAAAAACAGCCGCCATTGTAGCGGCGAGCCGTCCACTTATCCACATGAAGGTTGCTCACAGGGCGTCAAGAATCACTGTCTTGGCAGAGGTAAAGCCGACCAATGGTCTGTGCATAAGCTCTGTGGATAAGCGGGCCTGAGCTCGTTGTACAAGTGGGGGCGAAAGTCTGTGGGTAACTGGCCTGTGGATAACCAAGCATTCCACACACAGCTTATCCGATAGCGCAGCACAGGCAGAACACCGTTTCTCCCCCGTGTTGTCATTCTCTGTACAGTACGTGAATAAAGGCCTCAATGTACTTATCCACAGAAGATCGGCTGCCTAGCTTTTATAAGCTTTACAGAAAAGCTTTAAATAACTTCCTTCTTTATTTTTATATCTATGGCATCACACAGGGAAGCCAGACCTTCCCGGACAAGCCCGAACGCTATAGAGATCTAATTGAAGGAAAAGCTGGTTGGAAATTGACCTAGAGGCTTGCTTTCTCTAGAATCGCCGGTCTCTTAAAACGGGGGCCATTCCGGCCCGTTGTGGACGAACCAGGTAACAACGCCATGAAACGTACTTTCCAACCCAGCACTATCAAACGCGCCCGTACCCACGGCTTCCGTGCCCGCATGGCCACCAAGAACGGTCGTGCCGTCCTGTCGCGTCGTCGCGCCAAAGGTCGTGCGCGTCTGGCAGTTTGATAATCCGGCACTGGTGGTGAGTCAGGACTTCAGTCGGGAAAAGCGTCTGCTAACTCCCCGGCATTTCAAGGCAGTCTTTGACTCCCCCACCGGCAAGGTTCCGGGGAAAAATCTCCTGCTCCTTGCGCGTAACAACGATCTTGATCACCCCCGTCTCGGGTTAGTGATCGGCAAGAAGAGCGTCAAGCTCTCCGTTGAGCGCAATCGCCTCAAGCGTCTGATGCGCGAATCGTTTCGCCTCCACCAGGACACTCTGGTTGGTTGGGATATTGTTATCGTCGCGCGCAAAGGCTTGGGGGACGTAGAAAACCCCGAATTGATTCAGCATTTCGGCAAGCTCTGGAAACGTTTGGCTCGTAACCCCAAGCCAGCGCCAGCAGTCGGCCCCGAAACTGTAGGGGTAGACAGCACTGATGCGTAAACTGGCCCTCGTTCCGATCCAGTTTTACCGCTATGCCATTAGTCCGCTGATGGCCAGCCACTGTCGTTTCTACCCCAGCTGTTCCTGCTACGCGTATGAAGCCATAGAAAATCATGGCCTTCTGC
Organism: Pseudomonas sp. GQ91; assembly: GCF_059758795.1. NCBI lineage: Bacteria > Pseudomonadati > Pseudomonadota > Gammaproteobacteria > Pseudomonadales > Pseudomonadaceae > Pseudomonas > Pseudomonas sp. GQ91. Next base: position 136,295 of record NZ_JCAXED010000010.1, on the reverse strand, counting down.
GCGGTGGCTGGCTGACCTTTCGTCGTTTAGGTCGCTGTCATCCGTGGAATCCCGGTGGTTATGACCCGGTTCCGCCTATCCCTACCTCCCGTTCTTCTTCGATGGCCGAGTAATCATGGATATTAAACGCACGATCCTGATCGTCGCCCTGGCAATCGTGTCCTACGTTATGGTTCTTAAATGGAACCAGGACTATGGCCAGGCTGCCCTGCCGACTCAGAATGTTGCTACCAATCAGTCTGCCCCGGCTATTCCGGACGCACCGTTGGGTAACAATGCTTCCGCCAGTGCCGATGTACCCAGCGCGAATGCAGAGACCAGTCCCCCTCTAGAAAATCCGGTCATCACCAATAAGGACCTCATCCACGTTAAAACGGATGTGCTGGACCTGGCGATCGACCCACAGGGTGGCGATATCGCCCAACTGAAGTTGCCGCTGTATCCACGTCGCCAAGACCATCCAGATGTGCCGTTCCAACTGTTCGATAACGGTGGTGAACGTGTTTATCTGGCACAAAGTGGCCTGACTGGCACTGACGGTCCTGATGCGCGGGCTACCGGTCGTCCGGTTTATTCGACTGAACAACGGACTTATCAACTGGCTGATGGCCAGAACCAGCTGAATGTCGACCTGAAATTCAGTCACGACGGCGTCAACTACATCAAGCGCTTCAGCTTTACCCGCGGTTTGTACGATCTGAAAGTCACCTATCTGATCGACAACCAGAGCGCCAAGCCGTGGACGGGCAACCTGTTCGCCCAGCTCAAGCGTGATGACAGCTCCGATCCATCTTCCAGTACCGCCACTGGCACCGCGACCTATCTGGGTGCAGCCCTGTGGACAAGTGCCGAGCCGTACAAAAAAGTGTCGATGAAAGATATCGACAAGGGCACGCTGAAAGAGACCGTCCAAGGCGGTTGGGTTGCATGGCTGCAACACTATTTCGTGACGGCATGGATCCCGAACAAAGGTGAATCCAACCTGGTTCAGACCCGCAAGGACAACCAGGGCAACTACATCATCGGTTTTACTGGCCCGGCATTGACCGTCGCGCCAGGTGCCAAGGCCGAAACCAGCGCCACGTTGTACGCCGGTCCTAAGAGCCAGGCAGTCCTGAAAGAGTTATCCCCAGGTCTGGAACTGACCGTGGATTACGGAATCCTGTGGTTCATTGCCCAGCCAATCTTCTGGCTGCTGCAACATATCCACAGCATCGTCGGTAACTGGGGCTGGTCGATCATCTTCCTGACCATGCTGATCAAGGGGATTTTCTTCCCGCTGTCGGCAGCCAGCTACAAATCGATGGCTCGCATGCGCGCCGTGGCACCGAAACTCGCCGCCTTGAAAGAGCAACATGGCGATGACCGGCAGAAAATGTCGCAAGCCATGATGGAGCTGTACAAGAAAGAGAAGATCAACCCGCTGGGTGGTTGCTTGCCGATTCTGGTACAGATGCCGGTATTCCTGTCGCTTTACTGGGTACTCCTGGAAAGCGTGGAAATGCGCCAGGCACCGTTCATGCTGTGGATAACCGACCTGTCGATCAAAGACCCGTTCTTTATCCTGCCGATCATCATGGGCGCCACCATGTTTATCCAGCAGCGCTTGAACCCGACGCCGCCGGATCCGATGCAGGCCAAGGTGATGAAAATGATGCCAATCATCTTCACCTTCTTCTTCCTGTGGTTCCCGGCTGGCCTGGTTCTGTACTGGGTAGTCAACAACGTGTTGTCGATCTCTCAACAGTGGTACATCACACGTAAAATCGAAGCGGCTACCAAAAAAGCCGAGGCGTAATTTACTCTGTGGATAAAACCACTCAAGACGCCCCCTAGTGGGGCGTTTTGCTTTCCGTCACTTTTGTCCGGGTACCCGTCATGAGCGTTCCTCGTGAAACCATCGTCGCTGTCGCCACCGCTCAAGGTCGTGGTGGCGTCGGTATCGTTCGAATTTCCGGCCCGCTCGCCCATGCGGCGGCCCGAGCCATCAGCGGCCGTGAGCTAAAGCCTCGGTACGCCCATTACGGCCCGTTTTTTGGGGATGAGCAGGAAGTTCTGGATGAAGGGATCGCGCTGTATTTTCCGGGACCCAACTCCTTTACCGGAGAAGATGTGCTGGAGTTACAGGGTCACGGCGGTCCGATCGTCCTCGATATGTTGCTGCAGCGCTGCCTGCAATTGGGTTGCCGCCTGGCTCGACCGGGCGAGTTCAGCGAGCGGGCGTTTCTCAACGACAAACTTGACCTGGCTCAGGCCGAGGCGATTGCCGATCTGATTGAAGCCAGTTCCGCGCAGGCTGCGCGCAACGCATTGCGCTCGTTGCAAGGTGCGTTCTCCCAGCGTGTGCATAACCTCACCGAGCAGCTCATCGGTTTGCGGATCTATGTCGAAGCGGCGATTGATTTTCCGGAAGAGGAAATCGACTTTCTTGCCGATGGCCACGTCCTCGCCATGCTCGATAAAGTCCGCGATGAGTTATCCACAGTTCTCAAGGAAGCAGGACAGGGCGCATTGTTGCGCGACGGGATGACGGTGGTTATCGCCGGTCGGCCCAACGCCGGCAAGTCCAGCTTGCTCAACGCGCTGGCTGGACGTGAAGCGGCGATTGTCACCGAGATTGCCGGCACCACCCGGGATGTATTGCGCGAACATATCCACATCGATGGCATGCCGCTGCATGTCGTCGATACCGCAGGACTGCGCGACACCGACGATCAAGTGGAAAAAATCGGGGTGGAGCGCGCGCTCAAAGCGATCGGCGAAGCCGACAGGGTCTTGCTGGTGGTGGACGCGACGGCGCCTGAAGCGGTGGATCCTTTTGCCTTGTGGCCGGAATTTCTCGAGCAGCGGCCAGACTCGGCCAAGGTTACGTTGATTCGCAACAAGGCTGATCTCACCGGCGAAGCCATTGCCCTGGAAGTCAGCGACGATGGCCATGTCACCATCAGCCTCAGCGCCAAGTCGGGTGGCGACGGTCTGGAGCTACTGCGTGATCACCTCAAGGCCTGCATGGGCTATGAGCAGACGTCTGAGAGCAGTTTCAGTGCCCGCCGCAGGCATCTGGAAGCGCTGCGGCATGCCAGCGCCGCCCTGGAGCACGGTCGTGCGCAACTGACCCTGGCGGGCGCTGGCGAGCTGCTGGCCGAAGATTTGCGTCAAGCCCAGCAGCTGCTGGGAGAAATTACCGGGGCATTCAGCTCCGACGATTTGTTGGGACGGATCTTTTCCAGCTTCTGCATCGGTAAATAACCTCGGCTGCCCCAGGCAGGCCATTCGTGCCTGTCTGTTTCGCCCGAATCCGGGCATCAATTCCTTCTGTTGAAAATAGCCCAAGGCCATAAACGGCTTTTTGGTGGGCGCGATTTGCCCTGACGAACGCTTTTCTGTGGATTAAGCCCTGTGAATAACCCGCCTTGTGCCCAGTTGATAACAGGGCTTGAAAACTGCGCATAATCCCCTCTGTGGATAACCATCTGTTTAATCCACAGGCTCAAGGCACTTATCCAAGGGCCTCCTTGCCACCTGACCACAGACTTTTGAATCTCTGTACACAGCGTAAAATATGGCTTGTAGAACCTTATCCACAGAAAACTGGCTCAGTATAAATAAACATAAAAACAAAGATTTAATAAATCTCTCTCTTTTAACTTCTATTACCTGCGATTCATCCACAGCTGGTTAAATTTTGTGCAAAGGGTTCTTTAGAAAGGCCTAAGTCCCTATACTTGCCGCCAAAGCTGTAAAACTCTCTCAACAATCAATTCCTGATTACCTACATAAGCAGGCACGAGGTGCGTGGTGGATTTCCCTTCCCGTTTTGAAGTGATCGTCATCGGCGGCGGTCATGCCGGTACCGAGGCAGCACTGGCGTCAGCGCGCATGGGCGTAAAAACCCTGCTGCTGACGCACAACGTGGAAACCCTCGGCGCCATGAGCTGCAATCCCGCAATCGGCGGAATTGGCAAAAGCCATCTGGTCAAGGAAATCGATGCCCTGGGTGGTGCGATGGCCATGGCCACCGATAAGGGTGGTATTCAGTTTCGCGTGTTGAACAGCCGTAAAGGCCCGGCTGTGCGCGCTACTCGTGCCCAGGCGGATCGGATCCTGTACAAGGCCGCCATCCGTGAAACCCTGGAAAACCAGCCGAATCTGTGGATATTTCAACAAGCGGCAGATGACCTGATTGTCGAGCAAGACCAGGTTCGTGGTGTCGTTACCCAGATGGGTCTGCGCTTTCTCGCAGAATCCGTGGTGTTGACCACGGGTACGTTCCTGGGCGGACTTATCCACATTGGTATGCAGAATTACTCAGGCGGACGTGCCGGTGATCCGCCTTCGATCGCACTGGCTCAGCGCCTGCGTGAGTTGCCATTGCTCGTGGGTCGCCTGAAAACCGGCACGCCACCGCGCATCGACGCACGCTCCGTGGATTTTTCGATGATGACCGAGCAAGCCGGCGACACGCCGATCCCGGTCATGTCGTTCATGGGCTCCAAGGAACAACATCCGCGGCAGATCAGCTGCTGGATTACCCACACCAATGCCCGAACCCACGAAATCATTGCCGCGAACCTCGACCGTTCGCCCATGTACTCCGGAGTGATCGAAGGCATTGGTCCGCGCTACTGCCCCTCGATTGAAGACAAGATCCACCGTTTTGCCGACAAGGAAAGCCACCAGGTCTTCATCGAGCCGGAAGGTTTGACCACCAACGAGTTGTATCCGAACGGAATTTCCACTTCCTTGCCGTTCGACGTGCAGATCCAGATCGTGCAATCGATCCGTGGCATGGAAAACGCCCATATCGTGCGTCCCGGCTACGCCATCGAGTACGACTACTTCGATCCGCGCGATTTGAAATACAGCCTGGAAACCAAAGTGATCGGTGGCTTGTTCTTCGCGGGGCAAATCAATGGCACCACCGGTTACGAAGAAGCCGGCGCCCAGGGATTGCTGGCCGGAACCAACGCCGCACTGCGCGCGCAGGGCAAGGACAGCTGGTGCCCGCGTCGCGATGAGGCCTACATCGGCGTGCTGGTCGATGACCTGATTACCCTCGGCACCCAGGAACCGTACCGAATGTTCACGTCGCGGGCCGAATATCGCCTGATCCTGCGCGAAGACAACGCCGATCTGCGCTTGACCGAAAAAGGTCGCGAGTTGGGGTTGGTCGATGACGTGCGCTGGGCAGCGTTCTGCAAAAAACGCGAAAGCATCGCGCTGGAAGAACAGCGCTTGAAAAGTACCTGGGTGCGTCCAGGTACCGAGCAAGGCGATGCGATTGCCGAAAAATTCGGCACGCCGCTGACCCACGAATACAATTTGCTCAACCTGCTGTCCCGTCCGGAAATCGATTACGCAGGCCTGGTCGACGTGACTGGCGGCGGCGCCGAAGATCCACAGGTCGCCGAACAGGTTGAAATCAAGACCAAATATGCCGGATACATTGATCGCCAGCAGGACGAAATCGCCCGTCTGCGTGCCAGTGAAAACACTAAATTGCCTGTGGATATCGATTACACCGGCATTTCCGGGTTGTCCAAAGAGATTCAAGGCAAGCTGGGGACAACGCGTCCGGAAACACTCGGCCAGGCTTCGCGTATTCCGGGTGTCACCCCTGCAGCCATTTCGCTGTTGATGATTCATTTGAAAAAACGCGGCGCGGGCCGTCAGTTGGAGCAAAGCGCTTGAGTTCGTTGGTCACCTCGCAACATGCCGAAGAGTTATCCACAGGTGCTCGTGAGTTGGGTGTCAACCTGACCGAGGCCCAGCACGAGTTGCTGCTGGGGTATCTGGCCCTGTTGATCAAATGGAACAAGGCGTACAACCTCACTGCCGTGCGCGACCCGGACGAGATGGTGTCTCGGCATCTGCTCGACAGTCTCAGCGTGATGCCGTTTATCGAAAACGGTCGCTGGCTGGATGTCGGCAGCGGTGGCGGCATGCCGGGTATTCCACTGGCGATCCTGTTTCCCGACTCGCAGGTGACCTGCCTGGACAGCAACGGCAAGAAAACCCGCTTCCTCACCCAGGTCAAACTCGAACTCAAACTGGATAACCTGCAAGTTATCCACAGCCGTGTCGAAGCCTATGTCCCTGAGCAGCCTTTTAATGGAATTGTTTCCCGGGCGTTCAGCAGCATGGAAAACTTCACCGGCTGGACTCGCCACCTTGGCGACCGCGATACGCGATGGCTGGCAATGAAGGGCGTCCATCCAAGCGACGAGCTGTTAGCATTGCCGGCGGACTTCCACCTCGATAGCGAACACGCCTTGGCCGTACCCGGTTGCCAAGGCCAACGCCATCTGCTGATACTGCGCCGCACGGCATGATTGGGAACACAAGCAAGAATGGCTAAGGTATTCGCGATAGCGAACCAGAAAGGTGGTGTGGGTAAAACCACCACCTGCATCAACCTCGCAGCTTCCCTGGTCGCTACCAAGCGCCGGGTGCTGTTGATCGATCTCGATCCACAGGGCAACGCCACCATGGGTAGCGGTGTGGATAAACATGGCCTGGAAAACTCGGTCTACGACGTGCTGATTGGTGAGTGCGACCTGGCCCAGGCCATGCACTATTCCGAGCACGGCGGCTATCAACTGCTGCCGGCCAACCGCGACTTGACCGCGGCGGAAGTGGTGCTGCTGGAAATGCAGATGAAAGAAAGTCGTCTGCGCAGCGCCTTGGCACCGATCCGCGAGAATTACGATTACATCCTGATCGACTGCCCGCCGTCGCTGTCGATGTTGACGCTGAATGCCTTGGTGGCCGCCGATGGGGTGATTATCCCCATGCAGTGCGAGTACTTTGCGCTCGAAGGTTTGAGCGACCTTGTGGATAACATCAAGCGGATCGCCGAGCTGCTCAACCCGAACCTGAAAGTCGAGGGCTTGCTGCGGACCATGTATGACCCGCGCCTGAGCCTGATGAACGACGTGTCGGCGCAGCTCAAGGAACACTTTGGCGATCAACTCTACGACACGGTGATTCCACGCAACATTCGCCTGGCCGAAGCACCAAGCTACGGCATGCCTGCGCTGGCATACGACAAATCCTCGCGGGGCGCACTGGCCTACCTGGCCCTGGCGGGCGAGATGGTTCGTCGCCAACGCCGTCACTCACGCACCGCTGCTGTCCAGCCAACTTAAGGAACCCCCATGGCCGTCAAGAAACGAGGTCTCGGACGTGGATTGGACGCACTGCTGAGTGGTCCGACTGTCACGACCCTTGAAGAACAAGCGGTTCAGGTCGATGAGCGCGAGTTGCAACATGTGCCGCTGGACCTGATCCAGCGTGGCAAATACCAGCCGCGCCGCGACATGGATCCCCAGGCCCTGGAAGAACTGGCGAACTCGATCAAGAGCCAGGGCGTGATGCAACCGATTGTGGTGCGTCCGATTGGTGGTGGACGCTTTGAGATCATTGCCGGCGAACGTCGCTGGCGTGCCAGCCAGCAGGCCGGCAAGGAAAGCATTCCGGCGATGGTGCGTGATGTGCCGGATGAAGCCGCCATCGCCATGGCGCTGATCGAGAACATTCAGCGCGAAGACCTCAATCCGATCGAGGAAGCTATCGCCCTGCAGCGCTTGCAGCAGGAATTCCAGCTGACCCAGCAACAAGTGGCCGATGCCGTGGGTAAATCCCGGGTGACGGTGTCCAACTTGCTGCGCCTGATCGCGCTTCCGGAAGTGATCAAGACCATGCTTTCCCATGGCGACCTGGAAATGGGTCACGCTCGTGCGTTGCTGGGATTGCCGGAAAATCAACAGGTTGAGGGGGCGCGACACGTTGTCGCACGAGGCCTTACCGTTCGTCAGACCGAGGCGCTGGTTCGTCAGTGGCTCAGTGGAAAACCGGCGGTGGTTGAAGCCGCCAAAGTCGATCCGGATATCGCTCGCCTCGAGCAGCGCCTGGCCGAACGCCTAGGCTCTGCGGTGCAAATTCGCCATGGGAAGAAAGGCAAAGGGCAATTGGTTATCGGATATAACTCTCTTGATGAGCTTCAGGGCGTCCTTGCCCACATCCGCTGAAACATTTGCTTATGTAGCGCGCAGTCGGAAATCACTACCCGGCAGTTGAATAGGGGCTGAACCGCCCCTATACTCTGCGCGCATTTTGTCGGCACAAATTATGCCAAGTTATTGATTTCCGGCAGCCGACCATTGAGGAGCAAGAGTGATGGAAACCCGCACGCCAAACACGTTGCCGTTCCATCGCCTGGCTGTTTTTCCGGTTTTAATGGCCCAATTTGTCATTTTGCTGATCGCCGCGTTGGCGCTCTGGTATTGGCATGGAGTCGTAGCCGGATATTCAGGTCTTTGCGGAGGCCTGATAGCCTTGCTGCCCAATATGTATTTTGCTCACAGGGCCTTTCGGTTTTCCGGCGCCCGAGCAGCCCAAGCCATCGTCCGGTCTTTTTATGCCGGTGAGGCGGGCAAACTGATTTTAACGGCAGTGCTTTTTGCACTGACCTTCGCAGGTGTGAAGCCATTGGCGCCGCTGGCTGTATTCGGTGTCTTCGTGCTGACCCAACTGGTCAGCTGGTTTTCGCCCCTGCTGATGAGAACAAGACTTTCGAGACCTTAGGGCGTTTGAGGCAACCATGGCAGAGACAACCGCTTCGGGCTATATCCAGCACCACTTGCAGAACCTGACGTTCGGTCAGCATCCTACTGGCGGCTGGGGCTTTGCCCACACCGCTGCAGAAGCCAAGGAAATGGGGTTCTGGGCTTTCCATGTCGATACGCTCGGCTGGTCGGTCGCATTGGGTCTGGTCTTCGTACTGCTTTTCCGCATGGCCGCCAAGAAGGCAACTTCTGGTCAGCCGGGTGCTTTGCAGAACTTCGTTGAAGTATTGGTCGAATTCGTCGATGGCAGCGTGAAAGACAGCTTCCATGGCCGTAGCCCGGTGATTGCGCCGCTGGCACTGACCATCTTCGTCTGGGTGTTCCTGATGAACGCCGTCGACCTGATCCCGGTCGATTGGATTCCTCAGTTGGCCATCCTGCTCTCCGGCGATCCGCACATTCCGTTCCGTGCCGTATCGACTACCGACCCGAACGCTACCCTGGGCATGGCCCTGTCGGTGTTCGCGTTGATCATTTTCTACAGCATCAAGGTCAAGGGCATCGGTGGCTTCATCGGCGAACTGACCCTGCACCCGTTCGGCAGCAAGAACATTTTCGTTCAAGCCCTGCTGATCCCGGTGAACTTCCTGCTGGAGTTCGTGACCCTGATCGCCAAGCCGATTTCCCTGGCCTTGCGACTGTTCGGCAACATGTATGCCGGCGAACTGGTGTTCATTCTGATCGCTGTGATGTTCGGCAGCGGTCTGCTCTGGCTTAGCGGCCTGGGCGTTGTTCTGCAGTGGGCGTGGGCTGTGTTCCACATCCTGATCATTACCCTGCAGGCGTTTATCTTCATGATGCTCACCATCGTCTACCTGTCGATGGCGCACGAAGAGAACCATTAAGGCCAGTCTCGACTAGCCTGATGTCCTTCCCGGTGAAACGGGAAGGTGGCCTGAAAGGGCTATGAAACGATTTGTTTTACCGCTTTAAAATCTAAAAAACCTAAACCATACGACGTAAAAGTCGGGAGGAAAGATGGAAACTGTAGTTGGTCTAACCGCTATCGCTGTTGCACTGTTGATCGGCCTGGGCGCCCTGGGTACTGCCATTGGTTTCGGCCTGCTGGGCGGCAAGTTCCTGGAAGGCGCAGCGCGTCAGCCAGAAATGGTTCCAATGCTGCAAGTTAAAATGTTCATCGTCGCCGGCCTGCTCGACGCCGTGACCATGATCGGCGTTGGTATCGCTCTGTTCTTCACCTTCGCGAACCCCTTCGTTGGTCAACTCGCTGGCTAATCACTCGATTGTCGAGTGATTAGTGTGTTGTGCAACGAACGAGCGAGGTGTTGGCGTGAACATTAATGCAACCCTGATTGGCCAGTCCGTTGCGTTCTTAATTTTTGTACTTTTTTGCATGAAGTTCGTATGGCCTCCGGTCATCGCAGCTTTGCACGAACGTCAGAAGAAGATCGCGGATGGACTGGACGCTGCCGCCCGAGCAGCTCGCGACCTGGAGTTGGCCCAAGATAAAGCGGGTCAGCAACTGCGCGAAGCGAAAGCTCAGGCAGCCGAAATCATTGAGCAAGCCAAGAAACGCGGTAACCAGATCGTTGAAGAGGCTGTTGAAAAAGCCCGTATCGACGCTGACCGTGTGAAGGTTCAGGCTCAGGCCGAGATCGAGCAGGAACTGAACAGTGTCAAAGATGCGCTGCGTGCCCAACTGGGTGCTCTGGCCGTCGGCGGTGCTGAGAAGATCCTGGGTGCCACAATCGATCAAAACGCGCACGCGGAGCTGGTAAACAAACTGGCTGCTGAAATTTAAGCGAGGGCGATCATGGCAGAATTGACCACGTTGGCCCGACCTTACGCTAAGGCAGCCTTCGAGCACGCCCAGGCCCACCAGCAGCTGGCCTCTTGGTCAGCCATGCTCGGCCTGGCTGCAGCAGTGTCGCAAGACGACACCATGCAGCGCGTGCTCAAGGCCCCGCGACTGACGAGCGCAGACAAGGCCGCCACGTTTATTGACGTGTGCGGCGACAAGTTTGATGTAAAAGTGCAGAACTTCATTCACGTCGTTGCCGAAAACGACCGTCTCCCGCTTCTGCCGGAGATTGCCGCTCTGTTCGACCTGTACAAGGCCGAGCAAGAGAAATCGGTAGACGTTGAAGTCACCAGTGCTTTTGCATTGAACCAAGAACAGCAAGACAAACTCGCCAAGGTTCTCAGTGCACGACTCAATCGGGAAGTGCGCCTGCAAGCTACGGAAGACAAATCCCTCATTGGGGGCATTGTCATTCGCGCCGGCGACCTGGTTATCGATGGCTCGGTTCGCGGCAAACTCGCGAGCCTTGCCGAAGCATTGAAATCTTGAGTTTGAAGGGGCAGCAGAGCAATGCAGCAACTCAATCCTTCCGAAATAAGTGAAATTATCAAGGGCCGCATCGACAAGCTCGATGTGACCTCCCAAGCCCGTAACGAAGGCACTGTCGTCAGCGTATCTGACGGCATCGTGCGGATTCACGGTCTGGCCGACGTCATGTACGGCGAGATGATCGAGTTTCCGGGCGGCGTCTACGGTATGGCCCTCAACCTGGAGCAAGACTCCGTAGGTGCCGTTGTATTGGGCGCTTACACCAGTCTGGCTGAAGGCATGAGCGCCAAGTGCACAGGCCGCATCCTCGAAGTTCCGGTTGGCAAGGAACTGCTGGGTCGCGTAGTCGACGCACTGGGTAATCCTGTTGACGGCAAAGGTCCGCTGAACAACACCGAGACCGATGCGGTCGAGAAAGTTGCTCCTGGCGTGATCTGGCGTAAGTCGGTAGACCAGCCTGTACAGACTGGCTACAAGGCTGTCGATGCCATGATCCCGGTCGGCCGTGGCCAGCGTGAGCTGATCATCGGTGACCGTCAGATCGGCAAGACCGCCCTGGCGATCGACGCGATCATCAACCAGAAAAACAGCGGCATTTTCTGCGTCTACGTCGCCATCGGTCAGAAGCAATCGACCATCGCCAACGTGGTTCGCAAGCTGGAAGAAAACGGCGCCCTGGCCAACACGATCATCGTGGCTGCCAGTGCTTCGGAATCTCCTGCGCTGCAATTCCTGGCACCGTACTCCGGTTGCACCATGGGTGAATTCTTCCGCGACCGCGGTGAAGACGCGCTGATCGTCTATGACGATCTGTCCAAGCAAGCAGTGGCTTACCGCCAGATTTCCCTGCTGCTGCGCCGTCCACCAGGCCGTGAAGCCTACCCAGGCGACGTGTTCTATCTCCACTCCCGTCTGTTGGAGCGCGCATCCCGCGTTTCCGAAGAGTACGTAGAGAAGTTCACCAACGGCGCAGTGACCGGCAAAACCGGTTCCCTGACCGCACTGCCGATCATCGAAACCCAGGCTGGCGACGTTTCCGCGTTCGTTCCGACCAACGTGATTTCCATCACCGACGGTCAGATCTTCCTGGAATCGGCCATGTTCAACTCCGGGATCCGTCCTGCTGTGAACGCCGGTGTTTCGGTATCCCGTGTGGGTGGTGCCGCTCAGACCAAGATCATCAAGAAGCTCTCCGGTGGTATCCGTACCGCTCTGGCTCAGTACCGTGAACTGGCGGCATTCGCCCAGTTCGCTTCTGACCTGGACGAAGCGACCCGTAAGCAACTTGAGCATGGTCAGCGCGTTACCGAGCTGATGAAGCAGAAGCAATACGCCCCAATGTCGATCGCTGACATGGCGTTGTCGCTGTATGCCGCTGAGCGTGGGTTCCTGACTGACGTCGAAATCGCCAAGGTCGGCAGCTTTGAACAAGCGCTGATTGCTTACTTCAACCGCGATCATGCCGATTTGATGGCCAAGATCAACGTGAAGGGTGACTTCAATGACGAAATCGACGCTGGCATGAAAGCCGGTATCGAGAAGTTCAAGGCCACCCAAACCTGGTAAGCCGCAGCGGGAGCCGCAAGGCTCCCGCTTGCTAACCTGATAGGTGTTACATGGCAGGCGCAAAAGAGATTCGCAGTAAGATTGCGAGCATCAAAAGCACGCAAAAGATTACCAGCGCCATGGAGAAAGTGGCGGTCAGCAAAATGCGCAAGGCACAAATGCGCATGTCTGCTAGCCGTCCCTATGCGGAGCGTATCCGCCAGGTAATTGGGCATCTGGCCAACGCCAACCCGGAATACCGCCACCCGTTCATGATCGACCGCGCCGTCAAGCGTGTCGGTTATGTCGTCGTGAGCAGTGACCGTGGTTTGTGCGGTGGCCTGAATACCAACCTGTTCAAGGCCCTGGTCAAGGACATGGCGGTAAACCGCGAAAACGGCGTCGAGATTGATCTGTGTGTTGTTGGTAGCAAGGGTGCGGCCTTTTTCCGCAACTTCGGCGGTAACGTCGTTGCAGCTATCAGCCACTTGGGTGAAGAGCCGTCGATCAATGATTTGATCGGCAGCGTCAAGGTGATGCTGGATGCGTACCTGGAAGGCCGGATTGACCGCCTGTCCGTGGTATCCAACAAGTTCATCAACACCATGACACAACAGCCTACCGTGGAGCAGTTGATTCCATTGGTGGCAACCCCGGATCAGGAACTCAAGCACCACTGGGACTACCTCTACGAACCAGACGCCAAAGAGCTGCTTGACGGCTTGATGGTGCGCTACGTGGAGTCGCAGGTCTACCAGGCGGTGGTCGAGAACAACGCAGCTGAACAAGCGGCGCGGATGATCGCGATGAAAAACGCTACCGACAACGCCGGTGATCTGATCAGCGATTTGCAGCTGATCTACAACAAGGCGCGTCAGGCTGCGATCACCCAAGAGATCTCGGAAATCGTCGGCGGCGCTGCCGCGGTTTAACGGTTCAAATATTCAGAGGATCCAGCTATGAGTAGCGGACGTATCGTTCAAATCATCGGCGCCGTTATCGACGTGGAATTTCCACGCGACAGCGTACCGAGCATCTACAACGCGCTGAAAGTACAAGGCGCGGAAACTACCCTGGAAGTTCAGCAACAGCTGGGCGACGGCGTAGTTCGTACCATTGCGATGGGTTCCACCGAAGGCTTGAAGCGCGGTCTGGACGTTATCGACACTGGCGCTGCCATCTCCGTACCGGTCGGTAAAGCGACCCTGGGCCGGATCATGGACGTACTGGGCAACCCGATCGACGAAGCTGGCCCGATCGACACCGAAGAGCGTTGGGGCATTCACCGTCCAGCACCTTCGTTCGCCGAACAAGCTGGCGGCAACGACCTGCTGGAAACCGGCATCAAGGTTATCGACCTGGTTTGCCCGTTCGCCAAGGGCGGTAAAGTCGGTCTGTTCGGTGGTGCCGGTGTCGGCAAGACCGTAAACATGATGGAACTGATCCGTAACATCGCCATCGAGCACAGCGGTTATTCCGTGTTCGCCGGTGTGGGTGAGCGTACTCGTGAGGGTAACGACTTCTACCACGAGATGAAGGACTCCAACGTTCTGGACAAAGTGGCACTGGTTTACGGTCAGATGAACGAGCCGCCGGGAAACCGTCTGCGCGTGGCACTGACTGGCCTGACCATGGCCGAGAAGTTCCGTGACGAAGGTAACGACGTTCTGCTGTTCGTCGACAACATCTACCGTTACACCTTGGCCGGTACTGAAGTATCCGCACTGCTGGGCCGTATGCCTTCGGCAGTAGGTTACCAGCCGACCCTGGCTGAAGAGATGGGCGTTCTGCAAGAACGTATCACTTCGACCAAGGAAGGTTCGATCACCTCGATCCAAGCGGTATACGTACCTGCGGATGACTTGACCGACCCGTCGCCAGCGACCACCTTCGCCCACTTGGACGCCACCGTCGTTCTGTCCCGTGACATCGCCTCCCTGGGTATCTACCCAGCGGTCGATCCACTGGACTCGACTTCGCGCCAGCTGGACCCGAACGTGATCGGCCAGGAGCACTACGACACCGCTCGCGGCGTTCAGTACGTGCTGCAGCGTTACAAAGAACTGAAGGACATCATTGCGATCCTGGGTATGGACGAGCTGTCGGAAACCGACAAGCAGTTGGTATCCCGCGCTCGTAAGATCCAGCGCTTCTTGTCGCAGCCGTTCTTCGTGGCTGAAGTCTTCACCGGTGCCTCGGGTAAATACGTTTCCCTGAAAGACACCATTGCTGGCTTCAAAGGCATCCTCAACGGTGACTACGACCACCTGCCAGAACAAGCGTTCTACATGGTCGGCGGCATCGAAGAAGCGATCGAGAAAGCCAAGAAACTGTAATCCCGGCGCCCGGAAACGGGCGCTCATCAGGTTGAGGCAATCAGATGGCTATGACAGTCCATTGCGATATCGTCAGCGCGGAAGGGGAAATCTTCTCCGGTCTGGTAGAAATGGTGATTGCACACGGCGAACTGGGTGATCTTGGTATCGCCTTGGGCCACGCCCCGCTGATCACCAGCTTGAAGCCAGGTCCGATCACTCTGACCAAGCAAGGCGGGGAACGGGAGGTGTTTTACATCTCCGGTGGTTTCCTCGAGGTTCAGCCGAACATGGTCAAGGTACTTGCCGACACTGTGCAACGTGCTGCTGACCTGGATGAAGCCTCCGCTCAGGAAGCCGTCAAGGCTGCCGAGAAGGCCCTGAACGAAAAAGGCGCAGATTTCGACTACGGTTCTGCTGCTGCACGTCTGGCCGAGGCCGCAGCTCAGCTGCGTACCGTCCAGCAGATCCGCAAGAAGTTTGGCGGCTAAGCCGTCACACTTCATGCGTGATTGATTAAAAAGGGTAGCCTCGGCTACCCTTTTTCTTTTTTTGCAAAACACTTCTTTGGTCTGAAGTCGGACCGCCCAGGATTGGTAGCCATTCATGTCTCTTGAAATCGTAATTCTCGCCGCAGGCCAAGGCACTCGCATGCGTTCGGCCTTGCCCAAGGTGCTGCACCCGGTCGCGGGCAACTCCATGCTGGGTCATGTTATCCACAGTGCCCGGCAACTGGATCCCCAGCGTATTCACGTGGTGATCGGCCACGGTGCCGATGTGGTGCGTGAGCGCTTGGCGGCGGATGATCTGAATTTCGTGCTTCAGGACAAACAACTGGGCACCGGCCATGCCACGGCTCAGGCGGTGCCCTTCATCGAGGCCGATACCGTGCTGATCCTCTACGGTGACGTGCCGTTGATTGAAGTGGAAACCCTGCAACGCCTGCTCAAGCATGTGGTTCCGGGCCAAATGGGCCTGCTCACCGTCGAGCTGGATGACCCTACCGGTTATGGCCGCATCGTGCGTAATGGCGACGGCAAGGTGGCCGCCATCGTCGAGCATAAAGACGCCAGTGAGGCCCAGCGCGCAATCACCGAAGGCAACACCGGCATTCTTGCGGTACCGGCTGATCGGTTGGCTGACTGGATGAGCCGCTTGTCGAACAACAACGCTCAAGGCGAGTACTACCTGACCGATGTGATCGAAATGGCTGTCAGTGATGGCCTGGTGGTCGCCACCGAGCAGCCTCACGACCCGATGGAAGTGCAGGGCGCCAATGATCGCAAGCAGCTTGCAGAGCTGGAGCGCCACTACCAACTGCGCGAAGGACGACGTCTGATGGCCCAGGGCGTGACCTTGCGTGACCCGGCGCGCTTCGACGTGCGCGGTGATGTCAGCGTGGGCCGCGACGTGCTGATCGACATCAACGTGATCCTCGAAGGTCGCGTGGTGATTGAAGACGACGTGGTGATTGGCCCGAACTGCGTGATCAAGGACAGCACCTTGCGCAAAGGCGTGGTGGTCAAGGCCAACAGCCACATCGACGGCGCGGTCATGGGCGAGGGCAGCGATGCTGGTCCGTTTGCGCGGTTGCGTCCGGGCACCGTGATGGGCGCCAGGGCGCACGTCGGCAATTTCGTCGAGCTGAAAAACGCGAAAATGGGTGACGATGCGAAGGCTGGCCATCTGGCCTATCTCGGTGACGCCGTGATCGGTGCTCGCAGCAACATTGGTGCCGGGGCAATCACGTGCAACTACGATGGCGCTAATAAATACCAGACGACTATTGGTGAAGACGTCTTCATCGGCTCCAATAACTCACTCATTGCGCCTGTCACTATCGGTGATGGTTCAAACACCGCAGCAGGCTCGACTATCAATCAGGATGTGGATAAGTCACAACTTGCAGTCGCCCGCGCCCGCCAACGCAACATCGACGGCTGGAAACGCCCGGTGAAAATCAAAAAGACCTGAGTTATCCACAATCCCTTTAGCAACAAATCCCCAATGTGGGAGCGGGCTTGCTCGCGATAGCGAATCGTCAGTCAACCGTGCAGTGACCGACACAACGTCATCGCGAGCAAGCCCGCTCCCACATTTGTCTTGTGTTGTTTTCAAAAAAAGCGGTTTAGCGCTTGACGATCTTTCGTCAATAGGTTTTGATTGCCTTCGTTATCTTTCGAAACGAAACTTACCAGCAAAATGTCGAAACGAAATACACCCCAACGCCGCCACAATATCCTCATCTTGCTCAACGAGCAGGGTGAAGTGAGCGTGGACGAATTGGCCAGGCGTTTTGAAACCTCGGAAGTGACTATCCGCAAGGACCTGGCGGCCCTGGAAAGTAACGGCTTGCTGTTGCGTCGCTATGGCGGGGCAATCACCATGCCCCAGGAATTGGTGGGTGATCCCGCCCAACCCATTTCTATCCACAAGCGCGCCATTGCCCGCGCGGCGGTCAAGCGTTTGCGTGAACATGCACGGATCATCATCGATAGCGGCAGCACCACCGCCGCGATGATTCCCGAGCTGGGCCATCAGCCCGGCCTGGTAGTGATGACCAACTCCTTGCATGTGGCCAGCGCCCTGAGCGAACTGGAACATGAACCGGTGCTGTTGATGACCGGCGGCACCTGGGACCCGCATTCCGACTCTTTCCAGGGCCAGGTCGCCGAGCAGGTGCTGCGTTCCTACGATTTCGATCAACTGTTCATCGGCGCCGACGGCATCGATTTGCAGCGCGGTACCACCACCTTCAATGAATTGCTGGGCCTGAGCCGAGTCATGGCCGAGGTCGCCCGCGAAGTCGTGGTCATGGTCGAGTCCGACAAGATTGGCCGCAAGATCCCCAACCTGGAACTGCCCTGGAGCAGCGTCCATACCCTTATTACCGATGATCGCCTGCCGCTTGAGGCCCGCGACCAGATTCAAGCCCGCGGCATCACGCTGATTTGCGCGGCAGTCATCTAGGAGAGAAACCATGTGTGGAATTGTAGGCGCAGTCGCTGAACGCAACGTCACCGCCATTTTGCTCGAAGGCCTCAAACGCCTTGAATACCGTGGCTATGACAGCGCCGGTGTGGCGGTTTTCAGCAACGCTGGCAAGCTGGAGCGCATGCGCCGTCCGGGCAAGGTCAGCGAATTGGAACAGGCCCTGGCCGGTGAGCCTCTGGCCGGCCGCCTGGGTATCGCCCACACGCGCTGGGCGACTCACGGCGCGCCGTGCGAACGCAATGCCCACCCCCATTTTTCCGGTGACCTGGCCGTGGTTCACAACGGCATCATCGAAAACCACGAAGTGTTGCGCGAGCAACTCAAGGGCCTGGGCTACGTCTTTACGTCGGACACCGACACCGAAGTCATCGCCCACCTGTTGAACCACAAGCTCAAGGACCACAGTGACCTGACCGTCGCCCTCAAGGCCACCGTCAAGGAGCTGCATGGCGCCTATGGCCTGGCGGTGGTCAGTGCCAGCCAGCCGGATCGCGTGGTGGCGGCCCGCAGTGGCAGTCCGCTGGTGATCGGCTTGGGACTGGGTGAAAACTTCCTGGCTTCCGATCAGCTGGCCCTGCGTCAGGTCACTGACCGCTTCGTCTACCTGGAAGAAGGCGATATCGCCGACATTCGCCGCGAGAGTGTGGCGATCTGGGACGTTGACGGCCAGTCAGTCGAGCGCGAAGCGGTGCAGTACCGTGATGGCGCCGAAGCTGCGGACAAAGGTGAGTTCCGCCACTTCATGCTCAAGGAAATCCACGAGCAACCGTCCGTGGTGCAACGCACCCTCGAAGGTCGCCTGAGCCAGAGTCAGGTACTGGTCAACGCCTTCGGCCCGCAAGCCGCCGAGTTGTTCGCCAAGGTACGTAATGTACAGATCGTTGCCTGCGGCACCAGCTACCACGCCGGCATGGTGGCCCGTTACTGGCTGGAAGAACTGGCCGGTATTCCGTGCCAGGTCGAAGTTGCCAGCGAATTCCGCTACCGCAAAGTGGTAGTACAGCCCGATACCCTGTTCGTTACCATCTCGCAGTCCGGCGAAACCGCAGACACCCTGGCGGCCCTGCGCAACGCTAAAGAGCTGGGTTACCTGGCGAGCCTGGCGATCTGCAACGTGAGCATCAGCTCGCTGGTGCGTGAATCCGACCTGACCCTGCTGACCCAGGCCGGTCGCGAAATCGGTGTCGCTTCCACCAAAGCCTTCACCACCCAGTTGGTTGGTCTGTTGCTATTGACCCTGTCCCTGGGCCAAGTGCGTGGCACATTGGCCGAAGGCGTTGAAGCCACGTTGGTAGAAGAACTGCGTCGCCTGCCGACCCGCTTGGGCGAAGCGTTGGCGATGGACAGCACCGTGGAAAAAGTCGCCGAGCTGTTCGCCGACAAGAACCACACCCTGTTCCTCGGCCGCGGCGCGCAGTACCCGGTGGCGATGGAGGGCTCCTTGAAGCTCAAGGAAATCTCCTACATCCACGCCGAAGCCTACCCAGCCGGCGAGCTGAAACACGGCCCGCTGGCCCTGGTGGACGACGACATGCCGGTGGTCACAGTGGCGCCGAACAACGAACTGCTGGAGAAGCTCAAGTCCAACCTGCAGGAAGTGCGTGCCCGTGGCGGCCAACTGATCGTGTTTGCCGACGAAAAAGCCGGTATGACCAACGGCGAAGGCACCCATGTCATCAACATGCCGCATATCCACGACACCTTGTCGCCCATCCTCTACACCATCCCACTGCAGTTGCTGTCTTACTACGTGGCCGTGCTCAAGGGGACCGACGTCGACCAGCCGCGTAACCTGGCCAAGTCGGTGACGGTGGAATAGCGTTTGGCGGTAAAGCAAGGGCAGCTGATTTTAGAGAATTAAAGCTGTCGCAGGAGAGTTAAACCTGTCGCAGGAACCGGTGAGGGCACCCGCCTCGGCTCCTGCTACACCTCTCCGCTTCCCCCCGACCTTCCTGCCAGCCTCGCCGAGCCGTTTGATGTTGTTACGAATACAGAAAGATGAATCCCTTCGTTCGTATGTGGAACGAAATCTTTTTGTAGTGGTCAACTAATCCCGGACACGACGTTAAGTTTTTCCTCCGCTCGTGCTGGCGCCACCCCATCGTTGAATTGGTGAGGCCGAATCCAGTTGTAGCGATGCATCAAAAAATGGCTGATATCGCGCTGTGCTTCCTGCGCATTTCGATAGCCCACAGTCGGTATCCATTCTGTTTTCAAGCTGCGGAATACGCGCTCCATCGGTGCGTTATCCCAGCAGTTTCCTCGACGGCTCATGCTCTGGCGTATGCGGTATCGCCACAACCGCTGGCGAAAGAGTCGGCTTGCATATTGCGATCCTTGGTCCGAGTGGAATAGCAGACCCGAAGGCCTGCCACGCTGCTCGTAGGCCATATCCAGCGCCTTTATCACCAGTTCAGCGTCTGGCTTTTCCGACAGCGCCCAACCCACGATCCGGCGCGTACAAAGATCCAGGATGACAGCCAGGTAATGCCACTTTCCTTGCGCCCAAATATAGGTGATATCGCCGCACTAGACTTGATTGGGAGCTGGCACATCAAACCCACGGTTCAACGTGTTCGGGATATCGAGTCTTTCTACCGTCGCTCTTTTGTAAGCGTGAGAGCCGGGTTGTTTGCTGACCAAATCAAGCTCGCGCATCAAGCTACGCACTTTGAATCGACCGATTTGCTCACCGTTTTCACGCCTCAGCGAGAGGATGCTGCGGCTGCCAGCAGCGCTGCGACTTTGCGAGAACAGTTCACTGACGCGACTACGCAATCGAAGCCGTTCAACGTCAGGTGTGCGGCGCCGCAGGCGCCGGGCGTAGTAGCACGAGCGGGTGACGTCAAACACCTTGCACAGCCAATCAATCGGCTCAAGGGCGCTCAATTGGTCAATCAGCGCGAACGCTCGTGATCTTCCGACATCAAGAGCGCGGTAGCCTTTTTTAATATTGATTTCTCTCGCTCAAGCCGAGCAATTCGGGCTTCCAGTTCCTGAATTTTTTGCTGTTCCGGAGTCAGTGCCTTGCTCTGCGGGGTGATGCCTTTATGTTCTTTCTGAATCTGGTCAACCCAGCGGCGCAATGCCGACTCACCAATGCCGAGTGAACGGCTGGCTTCGATGTAGCTGTAGTTTTGTTTGAGCACGAGGTCAGTAGCCTCGCGCTTGAATTCAGGAGTAAAGGAGCGGCGTTGTTTGGTCATCTGACACCTCGATCTGGCGAGCATTCTCGCCTAAATGGGTGTCCGGTTTCATTAGACCACTACAATTCGGCATCAACGTCAACACCTGGCGCCTTAACTTTAGACCTAGTATGTACCTTCCGTCCGGTTTGTGACTGATGCGTGAGTGGGCGCCGGGAGAAGGGGCGATGGCCTATTTCTTCCCGTAGCGCTGCGAGGTGTGCAACTCAAGTCGAACGCAAATGGGGCTATGCAGTTTTTGCGTTGAATTTTGTGCTGCCTTTCAGCGCCTGCACGTTCAGGCCAGTCCCCGATGATTTCATGAGTGCGCCGGTTTTAGAGGTTCGCGACTTTGTTGCGAAACCCGTAAATCCTGCCGAAAAGAGACGTGCGTACCAGAAAAAACCACTTTTACCCGGCGCGATCACGACAGAATCCGCTGCATAGAAAATTTCGATATCTTGCGCGAGGCTCTAGGTAGCGGGTCTAGTGATCCAACGTCCCGACTTGTCGGTTTTAGCTATTGGAAACATTTTGTTACTTGGAGTAATGTGCAAGTTGCTTTGACTTCGGGTGTTCAAATTTTCCAAGGAATCGGAATATGCTGCGCCGTCGCATGATGATCATGTTGGGTGTTTTTCTGTGCGTTGTATTGATGCTGGCGAGCTACAAGGCTTATTCCATCTATCAGCAAGTACAGGGTTTTTCCACACCCCGCCCTCCAGTCAGTGTGGCCGTGGTGACGGCGCAGGAGCAGAAATGGCAGGAGCGATTGCCGGCGGTGGGCTCGCTCAAGGCACTGCGCGGCGTAAACCTGAGCCTGGAGATTGCCGGCACCGTCAAGGACGTGCAGTTCGAATCAGGGCAAACGGTGAAGGTCGGACAACCTCTGGTCCAACTCGATAGCGCGGTAGAGCAGGCGCTGCTCGAAACCGCCCAGGCCGATCTTGGCCTGGCAAAGCTGGATTTTGGACGCGGCAGCCAATTGGTCGGTGATCGGGCCATCTCCAAAGGTGAGTTCGATCGACTCTCGGCCCAATTGCAAAAGAACCTGGCCACCGTCAATCAACTCAAGGCGTCCCTGGCGAAGAAGCACATTTTAGCGCCGTTCGGCGGTGTCATCGGTATTCGTCAGGTCGATGTAGGCGATTACCTGGCCAGCGGCACTGTGATTGCCACTTTGCAGGACCTGAGCAGCCTCTACGTCGACTTTTATCTTCCCGAACAATCGGTGCCTAAAGTGGCAATCGGGCAAGGCGTGCAGGTCGAGGTGTCGGCCTACCCGCAACAAGCCTTTCCCGGCACCATCAGTGCCATCAACCCAAAGGTTGAGAACACCACGCGCAATTTGTTGGTGCGCGCCACCCTGGCCAACCCTGACAACAAACTGCTCCCCGGCATGTTCGCCAGCCTGCGGGTGTTGCTGCCTGATCCGAAGGTTGAGATTGTGCTCCCGGAAAGCGCGATTACGTTCACCCTTTACGGCAACTCGGTGTATGCCATCACGCAGAAAAAAGCCGATGACGGCAGCGTAGAAAAAGACGTTAACAACCAGCCCGTCCTGATTGCCGAACGGCGTTTTGTAGAAACTGGCGAGCGGCGAGGCGGTCTGGTGCTGATAACGCGCGGATTGAAAAATGGTGATCAGGTGGTCAGCGCCGGCCAGCTCAAGCTGGAAACCGGTACCCCTGTCGCCATCAGCCCTGACAAGAATCAGCCGGCAGTGCCTGACCAACCAGCCCTCGTTGAAGGTGCGCTATGAAGTTCACCGATGTTTTCATTCGCCGCCCGGTGTTGGCCGTGGTGGTCAGTCTGTTGATCATGCTGCTGGGGTTTCAGGCTTACAGCAAGCTGGCGTTGCGGCAATTCCCGAAGATGGAGAACGCACTGATCACAGTCACTACCGCATACCCAGGTGCGAATGCCGAAACCATTCAGGGCTATATCACCCAACCGTTGCAGCAAAGCCTGGCCAGTGCCGAGGGCATTGACTATATGACGTCGGTCAGCCGCCAGAATTTTTCGGTGATTTCGATCTACGCACGCATCGGGTCTAACAGCGATCGTCTGTTTACCGAACTGTTGGCCAAGGCTAACGAGGTCAAGAACAAGCTGCCACAGGACGCCGAAGACCCGGTGCTGAGCAAGGAGGCCGCTGACGCCTCGGCGCTCATGTACATCAGCTTTTCCAGCCGGCAACTGAATAATTCGCAAATCACCGACTACCTGTCTCGGGTAATCCAGCCCAAGCTCGCCACGCTGCCTGGGATGGCCGAAGCCGAAATCCTCGGCAGTCAGGTATTTGCCATGCGCCTGTGGCTCGACCCGGTGAAGCTTGCGGGGTTCGGCTTGAGCGCCAACGATGTCACCGCAGCGGTACGCCGATACAACTACCTTTCGGCTGCCGGTGAGGTAAAAGGCGAATATGTGGTTACCAGTATTAACGCCAGTACCGATCTGAAAACCGCCGAAGCCTTTGCTGCCATCACCCTGAAAACCGATGGCGATAGCCGAGTGTTATTGGGGGATGTGGCGCGGGTGGAAATGGGTGCGGAAAACTACAACGCCATCAGCTCCTTTGGTGGCACACCTTCGGTTTACATCGCCATCAAGGCGACACCGAGCGCCAACCCGCTGGACGTGATCAAGGAAGTACGCAAGCTCATGCCTGAGCTGGAGACTCAACTGCCGCCCAGCCTCAAGGTAGATATAGCCTATGACGCCACACAATTTATCCAGGCGTCGATCAATGAAGTGGTGAAGACGCTGTTTGAAGCTGTGCTGATCGTGATCGTGGTGGTGTTCCTGTTTTTGGGGGCGCTAAGGTCGGTAGTGATCCCGGTGGTCACCATTCCGCTGTCGATGATTGGCGTAATGTTCTTCATGCAGATGATGGGGTACTCGATCAACCTGCTGACTCTATTGGCGATGGTCCTGGCGATCGGTCTGGTGGTAGACGATGCGATCGTCGTGGTCGAAAATATTCACCGACATATCGAGGACGGCAAGGGACCGATGGACGCGGCGCTTGAGGGCGCGCGGGAAATTGCCCTGCCGGTGATTTCCATGACCGTCACTTTGGCGGCGGTCTATGCGCCAATTGGGTTCCTGGATGGTTTGACCGGTGCACTGTTCAAGGAATTCGCCTTGACTCTGGCCGGTGCGGTGGTGATTTCCGGCATTGTCGCGTTGACACTTTCGCCGATGATGTGCGCTCTGTTGCTTCGTCCCGAGGCCAGCAGTTCGGGGCTCGCCCACCGACTGGACCGTATTTTCGAAAGCCTCAAACGGCGTTATCAACTGCTGCTGCATGGCACTCTGAATACACGGCCAGTGGTACTGGTGTTTGCCGTGATTGTGTTGTGCCTGATTCCAGTGTTCCTCAAATTCACCAAGTCGGAGCTGGCGCCGGCTGAAGACCAAGGCATCATTTTCATGATGTCCAGTGCGCCTCAACCGACCAACCTGAATTACTTGAATACTTACACCGACGAATTCATCGATATCTTCAAAGCCTTCCCGGAGTACTACTCGTCTTTCCAGATCAACGGCTATAACGGCGTGCAGTCCGGGATTGGCGGCTTCCTGCTCAAACCATGGAATGAGCGCAACCGCACCCAAATGCAGATCCTGCCCGAGCTGCAAGGTCGACTGGCGCAGATCCCCGGTCTACAAATTTTTGGCTTTAACCTGCCTTCGCTTCCAGGTACTGGCGAAGGCTTGCCGTTTGGTTTCGTCATCAACACCGCCAGCGATTATGAATCGTTGCTGAAAGTGGCCGATCGGGTGAAGACGCGCGCCATGGAGACGGGCAAGTTCGCCTTTGTCGATATCGACCTGGCGTTCGATAAACCGGAAGTAGTGATAGACATCGATCGCGCCAAGGCGGCGCAGATGGGCGTGTCGATGCAGGATCTTGGCAGTACGCTGGCGACATTGCTGGGCGAGGCGGAAATCAACCGGTTCACCCTTGAAGGGCGTAGCTACAAAGTGATAGCCCAGGTCGAGAGGGCCTACCGCGACAACCCCGAGTGGCTGAACAGTTACTACGTCAGAAACACCAATGGCGAATTGTTGCCGCTTTCGACGTTGATCCGCATCACCGACCGGGCGCGACCACGGCAGTTGAACCAGTTCCAGCAGCTCAACTCGGCATTGATCTCGGGCTTTCCATTGGTAGGAATGGCAGAAGCCATCGAGACGGTGAAGCAGATTGCCGTCGAAGAAGCGCCGCCAGGATATGCATTTGACTACAGCGCCGAATCACGGCAGTTCGTCCAAGAAGGTAGCGCACTTTGGATGACCTTTGGTTTGGCGTTGGCCATTATTTTCCTAGTGTTGGCGGCGCAGTTCGAGAGCTTCCGTGATCCGTTGGTGATACTGGTGACGGTGCCGATGTCGATTTGCGGAGCGCTGATTCCCTTGTTCCTTGGCTGGTCGAGCCTGAACATCTACACCCAAGTGGGGCTGGTGACGTTGATCGGTTTGATCAGCAAACACGGGATTCTGATCGTCGAATTCGCCAACCAGTTGCGTAAAGACAAAGGCTTGTCGGCCCGTGAAGCGGTAGAAGAGGCGGCTTCCATTCGCTTGCGGCCAGTATTGATGACCACGGCGGCGATGGTGTTTGGCATGGTGCCGTTGATTCTTGCGACCGGTGCGGGAGCGGTAAGTCGGTATGATATCGGTATGGTGATTGCCACCGGGATGTCGATTGGCACGCTATTCACGTTATTTGTCCTGCCGTGCGTCTATACGTTATTGGCCAAGAGCGAGGTACAAAAGGTCGAGGTGGATGGGATCCCTGTAATGAATCGGTAATAAAACACACTGATCCCAACTTGTTAGAAGAAGATAATTTTAAGTAAGCCGTAGATTTCGCATTACTCAGCCCTATTCAAGTGCTGCGTATTTTATCGTCGTTTAATTAGTGGCTGCCGTTCGTCGGGCTGTAAAAAATCTTTGTAAAAAATTTTGACAGAGTTATATCTATTTGATTAGTCTTTATTGAATCCAATCATAAAAACAACAAAGTCGACTGTCTTTTCTGCCGCTCAAGTTTTAGACAAACATGGATGAAGGGGTGTGATTGATATGTACTTGGTCAAAATAAAAGAAATCGCAGCAGACATTCTTTTTCTGGATGGTCCAGAGTCAATTCCCAGTGACCAGTCATTTGATCAAATCGGATTTACGTCGATTGATTTCATCGACTTTTGCTTTGAAGTCAAGTCGCAGATCAACGCCGATGTGGAGCCAGAGTACTTGTGGCCGTTCCATAAAATGATGGCGGATCCAGCATTGTGCGTGGACAGCCAGTGGACAGTCCGCGGGCGGGAGATGGCTCGCGACATCCTGCAAGTTGCGGATAGCGATGTGGTTGAGCCGAATAAGATTGGTCGTTTCTGGACACCGGAGTTCTGTTCCCGGCGTCTAGAGGCACTCGCTCATGGCTAGTGTTTACTTGACTGGAGTCGCCGTACGTCAGGCCGGGCTAGACCTGGCCGATATCGCTCGGCAAAAGGCCGCTTTTGTAACCGCTGAAGCAGCGTCCAAAGGGGCTGCGGTTTTGTCTGCGCAGATGGCAAAAGGTATTGCCCGTGAAGACAGGGCAATATTATCCGACGCAGCAATATACAGCCTTACAGTCGCGGATGCCGCATGTGCAATGGCGCAACAACAGCTTGCCTTTAGCGAAGAGGCGCGTGCGCTTATTAATGTCTATACCACCGCTGAAACCGTCCGGGACTTTTACGAAATTCTTTACGAATACCGTATCAAGCGCCCGGAACTGACGGCAGTTGATGTACACGCGGTGTTAGGGCGTGTTGCCGGCAGCGTTCATCCACTTCGGTTATTTCGAAAGTTGCCGACTAATAACCTGTACCACATTGCCAAGTTCTTCGGATTTATCGGAGGGGGTTATCCCTTGCGCAGTATGTCACTGGGCGGGCTCTCCTTATTGGAACATGCGCTATTCAAACTTGAGGACGAGGCGCAGGGAGGCGCTTTGTTGTGTGGAGTCGGGGATATGATCAAAGTTGATAACTTTGAAGCGTTCCGCAAGATGGGTCTGATTGAGTCGGACCCGCACCGGTCGCAAACCGATAAAGTCAACGTTACCCATGGCGCGGTTGCATTGATGCTGGAAAATGCCGCCCTGTTGCAACGCTCCGGTCATGTCGCGCTTGCGCAGATTGTCTCTGTCCATAGTCGTTTCGACGGGAAAATCCATTCACAGCAGGCGGATTGGGAGGCCTTGCTCAGCGGCTTGCCTGCTGCAGTGATCGGCGAAAAACCAGTGGTTGTGATGTATGACAACGGCGCGCCTAACCTGCGTCAGGTCGAGAATGCGGCAGTGTTCAAGGCCCTCCCGAACGTCGATATTCGTCGTTACAAACCCTATACAGGTTATGCGGGAAGTACCAGTGGCCTTGTGGACCTTGCCTGTGCGTTGGCCGACAAGAGCGTTGAAGTTGGCCGCACACTACTGGTCAATGGCATGGGGATCGGCATCGGCTGTGCGTGCGCCGTAATCAAAAAGTTGCAACATCTGCCTATCGACCGGCCCGTATCGGGAGACGCGTCATGAGAGAACGCGTGGTCATCACCGCCTTGGGCTGTTGTACGCCTCTGGGCAATACGTATGATTCGGTCACTGCGGCATTGCGTGACGGGACAACCGGCATTCGTGAAATACAGAAGTTCGATACGGCTTCGTTCAAAAGCCATTTCGCGGGCGTGCCAGAGGTTGGCAACATGCGCACGTCCCCATTGAAACGCAGTCGCTCCTGGGACGAGCTGTATATCAATAATGCGGTTAAGGGATTAATGGCATGGCCCGGTGTGGACCTGAGTCATTTCTCGCCGCAGCGTATTGGATGTTTCCTGGGCGTTGATGAACCTGTTCCGGATATCCACCAAACCGTTGATTTTGTTTATGACTTGCAGCGTGACGCTGGCAAGGTATTCACCAATATGGCCGAGGTGATGGAAAAGCACTATCGCATCAGTGATTTTGCCCGCCTGGATTCAACTCAGGTATTACGCCAGGTCCATGCGCAGATTCCATTCCATGGCCCGAGCATGGTGCACCTGGGGCTGTGTGCGGCCTCACTGCAGGCAATTGGTACGGGATTTGAACAGGTCGCTCGCGGGCGAGTGGATGCCGCTATAGTCGGCGGTGCCAGCGCCAAAGTAACGCCCGAGCACTATATCGGCCTCGAATCGGTAGATGTGATTTGCACCGACGCTTCATTACCGTTTGATGGTTTGTCGCGCCCCTTTGATACGCGCCGTTCAGGTTATGTGCCGGCTGAGGGCGCGGTGCTGTTCTTGTTGGAGAGTTACACCCATGCGCTCAGGAGAGGCGCGGTGCCTTTGATGGAAATCGTCGGGTATGGGGCGAGCATGAATGCCAGCCATATTGTGAAGCCCGATCCTGAATCCCGGGAGATGAAACTTTCAATGACTCGGGCACTGGCCAGTGCCGGGCTCAACCCCAGTCAAATAGGGTTGGTCAATGCCCATGGCACCTCAACCGTGTTGAATGATCTGCACGAGTCAGCTGCTATTTGCTCAGTGTTATCGGAGCGAGTGCCGGTCACCGCCAATAAATCACTGCACGGGCATATGATCGCCGCGGCGGGGGCCATGGAAACACTCAATACCCTGATTGGTTTGAGAGAAGGATTCATTCCTGGGACGCGCAACCTTGAGACCCCGGACCCGCAGTGCAAGGCCAACATAATAGGTCAGACGCAGAGCGCCGACATCGAATACTGTCTCAAGAACTCGTTTGGGATGGGTGGACTGGCAGCCTCAATGATCTTTCGCCGAATTGACGCCTAATAAGGGATTGCAGGATGCAAACAATCCAACGTCGGACAGATTTTCCAGTCGATAAGTTTAATCAAATGATCATGGGTTACCTGCGTGATGGTTACCCTGGCGCGCTTGAGCCAGTCGAGAATTACCAGAGGTTTGTCGACGCCTATCCTGTCATGGATAAAAATGCACTGTCAGCCTCGGGACGGCAGTTGCTTGGTGCGGGAAAAATGCAGGGTTGTTATGTAGTGTCGACCTCCGGTACGACCAGCGGCCCTGTCATTCTTGCGAATAAATTTCTGCAGGGCGTCACAGAACACAGCTATCCCTATCAAGTGCGTGTCGCGATGGCCAAGCATGTATTCAGTGCTGATGACATTGTTGCCAATCTGCTGACAGCAGGTGGTCTGGGAAACAGTTATGAGGGCATGTGCCGTTTGCTCGAAAGCATCGGGGTGACCATTCTCCCCGTGGGCCGCCCGGATACCTTGGCCAACGACGCGCTCTTGCTCGATCTGCTGGAACGCTTTCACGTCGATGTGCTGGTGGGGTCTCCCAGTGGCATTGTGCAGGTTGCGCAAGCGGCATTGCGGGCGGGCGTGTCGCTGCCGGTTTGCAAAGTGGTGTTCGTCGGCGAAGCCTTTCACGCCTCCAAGCGCATATTTGTCCGTGAGCAATGGCCCGACGCGCATTTTTACAGCATTTATGGCGCCACGGAGTTGGGGTTCGCCGCGATCAACACGCCACAGATGAGCCCCGGCCAGCATCTGCTGCTCTCCGATTGGTTTTTCGTCGAAGTCAGCGATCAAGGGGAGTTATTGGTGACCGATCTGAGGGCGCCGGTCGTGCCGCTTATTCGTTACAGAATAGGCGACTATGGCGCGCTTTTTTCTGAACCCGCCAGCCCTGAGTTCTACTTGACCATTGGCGACAGGGTGGGCGAGGAGTTCAGTCTGGGAGGACATAAAATCCGCTTGGACCAGGTCCGTCAACAGCTTGCGGTTGCAGGCGTGGATGCAACGTGGTGCCAGGTCACGCTCAAACCGGCCGAACAGGGTCGTGACCGCGTGGAAGTGGCGCTGGACCTGCCGGACATTGAAGTGGATGAAGGCTTACGGGCGCGAGTGGAGTCGGCGCTGAGTCAGATTCCCAAATTGGGCGAAGCACTGCGGCGTGGCGTCGCCGAGGTATCCATCATGGGACGCGAACGGTTTAAGTTCAACGCTCGACAAAAACTGCCAGCACTGCGTGATGAGCGCCCGCGCGTTGGAGTTGCCTGAATGGATGCTGAGCCAGGACGGAGTATCGAAAGGTTGCTGGCCATCCCAACAGAAGCGGGGCGGCTGGATGAGCTTTTTCATGCGTATTCGGCTTTGTTGATCTTGCTGAACAGCTGTCAACGTGGCGCTCCTTACGAACACTCAGAGCGTGCTGAACGATACCGCATGGAAGACTGCCAGCGCAAAGTGCTGGAAATAGAGCAACTGTTTGAGTCGGCGCTGAGTCATCAATGGAACACGTTATTGACTGAGGGCAGTCCACTCAGCCGGTTTTTCTATCGCATTTATCAACGCATGGTCAGCAGCGAACTCACTGGCCTCGACTCCCACCATGGAAAACTGTGCCAAGTGGGTGTGGGCGCCATGCCGCTGAGTATTTTGCTGTATGTGCAGAAAACCGAGTTTGTCGTCACGGGAATTGACATTGACCCCACGGCGATTGTGCGAGCGCGGCAAGGGCTGGACGCAGTATTCAGCGCACTGGATATACCCCGTGAGCGCTTGAGTCTGGTCGAGGCTGACGGCGCGGATTTTGATTACGGTGACTACGATGTCGTTGTGCTGTCCATGACGGTTTCCGGACGATCCAACGTCCTGCAGCGCATTCTTGATACCTGCCGCAAGCCGCAACTTCGAATTGTGTTGCGTGATACCGAGGGTTGGAAACAGTTTATTTATCGCCCGATGGGTTTACCCAGCCAACAACAGTTGGAGTTGCTCACTCACTCTTCAGGCTGCCCGATCAGCAGTGCCATCTACGGCGTTCGATCCAACGATTGAGGGATACCATGTTAGTCATATTGCGCGAAACACCGCTGTGGGTTTATGCCGTTTTTTTTCTGCTGCTTTATTACGGTGTAATGGCGTGCTTCAGAAGTAATGAAACCCGTCGCTCACTGTTGCTCAGCCCGGCGATATTCGTAGCTTGGTCCTTGATGGCCATGGACTATGCCGCTCAACCCTGGGTGTCGATGGGCAGTTGGATAGCAGGCGTGTTCGTGGGGGTGATGATCGCTATGCGGTGGTTTGACTATCACGGTATTACCGAGGGTGAGGCTCGTCATTCTATTTCGGTACCGGGGTCATTCAAGTTACTGGTGCTATCGATGTTTTTTTTCGCGATTAAATACTTTATCGGCTATCAACAGGCGACAGACCCACTATTTGCCGGCTCCTTGCCAATGCGACTGCTGATAGGCGCCGCCTCGGGTTTAACCATTGGATTATTGTGCGGCCGGGCGTGGAAAATGTTGTCGATCCTGAATGCATTTTCCCGTCACAGCGAAGTTGAGGTTGCCTGTGCAAACAAGAAATGAACGAGTCCATGAGTTTTAAATAATAAAGAGCCTGATGAGGCGATGAGGGTACTTGGCATGAATTACCTTGATCTGTGTCCAGAGTTGAAAAGGCACGGACCGCTTTTTCGCGTTCGGCTTGATCCGGATTTGCTGGCGACGTTTCTGTCACGCTTTGACGCCACCCTTGTCACTGTAGAACTTTGTCATCAATTCGCGGTGCGGTGCGTGCGTGCGACGGTGGATGCAGGCGCCGCAAGTGAGCGCTTTCTGCCGGTATCCCTGCGTCAACTGAGTACGGCCGACATTCGGCAAATCGGTTATTTGTTCGGACAGGTTTCCAGGGAGCAGCAGGGCGGAACTGTGCAGATTTATTCATCGGCCGTCTCAGCGGCTCATAATGATCTGTTGTGCTCAGTTACGGTCATGGCCCTGCGGCCCATGAATGAGCAGCGTGCCGACACTTAATGCGTTCTACTGTTGTGGGATGACTTCGTGATGATTAATCTTCTTGTTCCACCCTTGCTGTTTCCGTACTTTCTCGAGTGGCGCACCGGGAATTATGTTGAAGCTGCTTTATTGTCATTGTTGGTGCTGGTGGCGCTTTGTTATAAAAGCTTGAAAAATAAGTTCGTCATTGACTGGAGTGTCGCGTGTGGTTTTGTTTTGATCGCCGGCGTCTCTTATGTTCAACCCAGTTTTTTCAGTCTATCATTTACCAAGCCTTTGATTTATGGCTTGTTGGCTATTACAGGGTGGGTGTCCTACTGCGTCGGTAAACCCTTTACGTTGCAGTATGCGAGGTTGGAAACACCCCGGGAATTCTGGAATACGCCGCCGTTCATTCATATCAATAAAAAAATTACGTTGGTGTGGAACGCGGTATTCACGCTTAACTTTGGGTTTGGCTTGGCAAGTTTGATTGATTTGGACGACTGGCCGATTTATCTGCTGATGTCTTACTTCACCATTCTGTGTGCAGTTGTTTTTACCCAGAAGTACCCGGAAGTTTACTTGGCTCAAGGAGAGCGAAACCGTGCGCTATGAGGTTTTCAATACTGCCCTCGAATTGATCAACTCAAACACTACGGTGCATGTTGAAGTGGATGCCGTTGCGCCGATTTTTGATGAGCATTTTCCGGGCTATCCGATTGTTCCAGGGGCGTTCACGGTCGGCTTCGTGCTGGCATGCTGTAGACAGTTACTGTCGCAGAGTGCGGTACGGGTCAAGCGTGTGGTTTTCATCAAGCCGATAATGCCGGGCGCCTGTTTGCAGTTGCAGTTTTCAGGGCTTGATCTTCCAGAGGCTAAAGAGATCGGTTTTATCCTGAAAACCTCACATTCTATACATTGCCGAGGGAGCGTCATGTATGACTGATATGGCTATCGTTACCGGGGGAACGCGTGGAATAGGCCGTGCGATCGTCGCCAAGTTGGTCGCGCAGGACTTCACCGTTTTCGCCACATATCACAACGATGAGGCCGCCGCTGACCGACTGTCCGGCGAGTTCGGCGCACGCGTCATTACCGCACGTGTTGATGGTAGCGATCGGGGTCAGGTCGAGCGCTTCCAGGCGCAACTCATCGACTATCCTCTGCCCTCGGTATTGGTCAATAACGCAGGCATCGCACGTGACGGGCTGTTTCTGAGTCAGGAGCCGTCCTCGTTCGCACAGGTGATGGCCAACAACTTTGGCGGCACCCTGAATTTTTGTGAAGTGTTCGCGCCGCTCATGGCGAAGGCGCGCCACGGCAATATCATTAATATCGGCTCGGTGGCCGCGCAAAAGATCAAGTTGGGCAACACGGCCTATGGCTGCGCTAAAGCGGCGATAGAGCGCTTGAGCCTGGGCCTGTCAGTTGAACTTGCGCGCTTCGATGTCCGCGTCAACTGTGTATCGCCGGGCTTCGTGGACACGGACATGTTTCAGACGTTCGCCGGTGAGCAGGCCAGAGAGATCCTGAAGTCGATACCTGCAAGGCGCGTCATGACAGCGGATGAAGTTGCACAAATCGTGTGTTTGCTGGCCACTCGACAACTGTCCACTCTGGGCACTGTATTGCGTGTAGGGAATGGCGAAAATGTGGGGTGAGACCTTCAAAGTCAGCCCCGCTGTGCAGTCGGTAAGCCCGCCATGGTTGGCCGGATACTTTCAGCGATTGGGCGGGCCGAATGCCGTCGGGGCGAATTTTGCCTGCCTAGCCCGGTTGCATGAGGCGCACATCGCCCATATTCCCTTCGATATGGCGGATGGCTTCCTGGATGCTCAGGTGCCTTTCTTGCTGGACGATGTAGCTCAGAAAATCGTCCACGAACAGCGGGGCGGCGGCTGCACACAGATGAATGGCATTTTTGCTCAAGCACTGCTCAGCCTTGGGTTCCAGGTCCGACGCACGTTGGCCAAGACCTTTCAGAATGGCGTATGCCGGGAGCTGTCCACCCATATGGCGCTGTTGGTCGATGTGGAGGGACGGCGCTGGCTGTGTGATGTCGGGTTTGGCCTGCGTGGTCCGATAAGGCCGCTTTCACTGGATGAACGTGACGATCAGGTGACGCAAGTGCAGGGCTGTCATCGTTACCGTGTCAAACGGCTGGTCACACGGGAGTGGTTGGTGGAGTACCTGCGCGGTGAGTCCTGGCAAGGTTTGTTGGTGGTTCGGGATGCTGACTATCCCTATGAAGAGTTTCGTGTCACGCACTTCTATAACACCCATTCACCCACTTCACTGTTTGCCGGCAATTTCATTTGTGCCCGGCCTCATTGGGAAGGCGGCGATCTTCTGCAGAACGGGACGTTGGTGTGTGTTCACGCAAAGCGTCGCACGAGCTATACCGCGCGCACGCTTGACGAATTGATCGGCCTGCTCAAATCACACTTCAATATCACGCTTTCTCCGGAAAGATTTCACCACCTACCGCCCGGGATCGACAGGGGTTAACACCAATGACCAAGCGCTGTCTGATAACTAACCCCGTCTCCAATGCGAACCTGTTGGTCGGGTATTTGAAGGCACAAGGTGTCGACTGTTATGCCGTCATTGAGATGGATAAAGTCAGCCGGATGCCATCATTGAGCGAGAAAAAGAAAGGTGAATTCAACGCCGAGCTTTATCACGGCATCTTCATCTCGGCCGAGCAAGTGCCGGGGCCGCAGGAACTGCCGTTCGATATTATCCTGGCTGGCAGTGAAAACGGCGTTGCGCTTGCCGAGCGCCTGAGCCAGCGACACGGGCTGGCGGGCAATGACCCGGCGCATACCGGACTCCGTCGTCATAAAGATGCCATGCACCGGGCGCTCGCACAGGCCGGTTTGGCCGCAATACCGACCTGCGTGCTGGACGGACTCTCGGCGGCCCTTTCGCTGCTCCCGTGTTGGGAGGCTTATCCCTGTGTATTCAAACCGCAATCTTCAGCAGGAGGGGAAGGGGTCGTTTTTTGCCGCAACCGTATTGAACTGGAGCGGGCGTTTCTGGGCGCGGATTGGGGCGGTTTTTCATCGACATGGTCCAACAATGACTGCTTTGTGTTGCAGCCATTCATTACCGGCAAAGAGTACGTTGTCGACATGGTGGCGCAGGCAGGCAAGTACGTTGTTTCATCGGTCTGTCGTTATATTCGGTGTGATGAGCTGGGAATTGATAGCTGCCCCTTCGTGAAGAAATTTACCTTTTTACTGGACCCGGACTGCGAACGTCTTCGTGCGCTGGTCGCCTATGCGCAACAGGCCGCTTGCGCGTTGGGTATTCGTACGGGCGCGATCCATATGGAGTTGCTCGATAGTCCGGCTGGGCCGGTCATGATCGAAGTCGGCGCGCGGTTACACGGGACCATTACGCCGGCGCTGTTCGAAAATTGTTATGAGCCGCATTTATTGGGCCAACTATACGCCACCAGTTTTGCAGGGGGCGAGGTCGGTTCAGCCAGGCTGATCAGACGCGGCATTATCAGTGACGTCATCAGTATGGCGCCGGGTGTATTCAACGGGGCAAACGAAGCGCTCGCACCACTCGAAAGTTTCATCGCGCTTCAAGCTTCAGTCGAAGTGGGCGAGCGCTTCAAGACCACCAGCGATTTGTTTTCGTCATCAATGAATGCGGCGTTTTCCCATCAGGACGAAACGGTTCTTTGGGATGACCTGGCGGTATTTGAACGATGGACCGAGACCGTCTTGAACGGTGCGACATTAACGCCGGCCGCGTGGCAGTTTCTCAGGAATGAGTACCGCGCCTACTTCTAGCAAGGCACTGCAGGGAAGGCAGCTTGCATGATCAATCACTCTTTTTTTGATACGCAGTCGTTCGACCGAATGGTTCAGCACTATCACGATGCCGGTTACACGGGCTATCCGCGAGTGCTGGACTATGAGCAGTTCGACCGGCTTTATCCTCAGGCTTCAAAAGCCGATCTGCATGAGCGATCGGAGAAACTTCGACGGGCAGGTGGTTTGCGTCAGTGCTATCTGATCAGTTCATCAGGTACCACGGCGTCTTCTTTAGTGGTTGCCAGTGATTATGCCGCCGGCGAATTACGTGATGCTTATTCTCTGGAGATCCGCCGCTTTCTAGGGCAGCGGGTATTTTCCAGTCGCGATGTGGTGGCCAACTTATTGGTGCCTGGCGGGTTTGGTTGTTTATATGAAGGGCTTTCGCGTTTATTGGAACCCATTGGGTGCACCCTTTTGCCGGTTGGTCGTTTGGACGCACAGGATTGCCCTCAAACCTGTCTGCAGATATGCCGAGACGCCGGCGTCTCGGCCTTGTTGGCAACACCGGGCGGTATTATTCAAGCCGCACACTGGGCGGTGCAGGCGCATGTGAAGCTGGATATTCGCAAGGTTATCTATATTGGCGAGGCCTTCTCCGCGGCCAAGCAGCGCTATATCCGCACGGTTTGGCCAAACGCCGCGTTTTACGGCCTTTATGGCAATACCGAAGTAGGATTGGTAGGCGTATCGACTCCCCAGCACCCGCCGGGACATTATGATTTCTTGAGTAAATGGGTGTTGGCGGAAGTCGATGAGCAAGGCAAGTTGTACCTTAGCGACTTGAAAGCACCCCGGGTTCCGGTATTACGTTATGACACCGGAGACCTGGCGACTTTATTACCCACCTCTAACCTGCGGGTCGGCACCTTGGTGTTGCACGGGCGCAGTGATAAAAGTTTTAACTTCTGCGGTAATTTATTAAGCCTATCCCTGGTGAGCGAAACGATATGGCAGCGCTGCGGCCAGCCATTCGCTCTGCAACTGACACTGAGCAGCGGCGATGCGGGTAAAGATCACCTGTGTGTAACGGGTGATTTGACCCATTTTACTGACGCCCAAGCAGCGCGTGCCGACATCGAATCTGCCCTGATGGCAATGCCGGCGTTGGCAGAAGGATTGCGACGCGGCGTCGCGACGATCCAGGTTGAACCCGACGCAGCATTTTGGGTCAGTGCGCGGGAAAAAGTTCCTACCTTGCGCGATTTACGCCAGACATAAGTATTCGGTCCCTGACGGCAGGCCACTATTCAAATAAGAACAATTGAGTGGATGTTTCACTCATTGGTTTTAGCCACGCCCGCACGTTCTGATCAGTGCGATATTCACTACCGTGTTGTAAATATTTACTGAGAGAGGCATCCGGTCAATGACGACAATCAATCAGGTTATCCACGTTGTAAACCAATGGAGCGACTGGCGCTGGCAGCAGAAAAACGCCGTGCGCGACGAGCCTTCACTGCGTGAGGCCTGCGGCGGTTGGGGCGACGACGTGACGACCCATATCGTGCACAACTTACAAGGACGCAAGTTGCAGATCACGCCCTACTATATTGATTTGATCATGCGGTCGCTCAACGCCGGCAGTGTGCTGGAGCATCCACTTTGGCGACAGGTAGTGCCCTACTGGAACGAACTTGCGCAGAATGATTACGACGGTATTTCTGAGAACTGGGAGTTGCACCATGAAATGAAAACACCGATCTGCCAGCATAAATACGATAACCGCGTCATCCTGCGCTTGACCAATACCTGCAACGCCTATTGTCAGTTCTGCTTCGAGGCGCTGCGGACTCTGCAAGTGGGGACCGAGAAGCCCAACGCCAATACCAACTCTTTTCTCGATTCCCTTGAATATATCCGTAATACGCCTGCCATTGAGGAAGTCATTCTCAGCGGTGGCGATCCGTTAATGCTGTCCGATCACAAGCTGGAGGAAAACCTGGCGGCGCTGCGCTCGATCAGTGATGACCTGCTGATTCGTATCCACTCGCGAGCCTTGAGTTTCAACCCGTTTCGCGTGACCGACGAGCTGGTGGCGATGCTGGAAAAATACAAGGTCAATGCATTCGGCCTACATGTCTGCCACCCGCTTGAATTGAGTGACGACTTTGCACGTGCCGTTAAACGTATTCAGTCGGTAGTGCCGATCGTCTTTTCGAACATGCCGTTGCTACACGGCGTCAACGACGATGAGCAGACGCTTCACACGCTATTCATCGATCTCTACCGCATGGGCGTCAAGCCCTATTACCTATACCACTTCATGCCGTTTTCTCCCGGTGCCAGTGAATACAAAGCGTCCATCAGCCACGCGATCGCGCTGATGAAATGCCTCAAACGGCGCGTTTCCAATATCGCCATGCCTGAATACGTGCTTCCCCATGCCCAAGGCAAATTCACGGTGCCCATCATGGATTTCGATAAGCCCGATGAGCTGCCCCGCTTTGAAATGCGCGATGGTCAGCGTTATTACACGTTCCAGAGTTGGAACGGTCATCGGTGCAGTTGGCACGATGCATGAGCAGCCTTTGACTAGACGTGGTGAACAACGATGAAGCAAGACGCTATTCTGTTTATTGATATCGACGACAGCCCCTCTGTGCGCTATCGCTACCGTGAACCACACTTTGCCGCTGCTCGCTTGCAAGGGCTGCTGTGCCTGATCGCAGGAGTCTGTGGGCGCAACCAACTGCAACGGTTGCAGCAGGACAGTGACGAGGTGTTCTTGCTTGAAACCCTGAGCGAGCAAACTATTTTAGAGCTGGTCGACGAGCTTCAGGATCGGTACACCGTGCGAGCCATCTTTTGTCATGCGGGACATGCTTCTGCCCAAGGGCAAGTGGGTTGTATCGTCGCAAGGGTGTGCCAAAAGCTCGGTCTGGTTTCTGCGTCGGCCGAGGCCATAGCCGCGTGCAACAACAAGTACCTGATGCGTCGCGCCCTGCAAAAGCAAGGGTTGCGCTCAGTTCCTTTTGCGCTGTGCAATGATGAAAAAGAGCTGGAAGAGGGCGCCGCCCGGGTGGGCTACCCGCTGATTGCCAAGCCTGCGTTTGGCGGCGCGTCGGCGTTTATCAAGCGTTGTTCGAACTGGGCGCAGTTGCGAGATCACTATGTGCAGTTTGTCGCGCGTCACGGTGAAGCCGCATGTGCCGATTTCTACGGGTGCGCCCATACCTTGCCCAACGACGACGGGACTTCACGCGAGTACATTCCGGGTCGAAGCCTCATGCTTGAGGGATTTATCGAGGGCGTTGAAGGCACGGTGGAATGTGTGGCGGCGGGCAATCGAATTTATCCCGTGCTGATCAACGAAAAGCTGCTGCTGACAGAGCGTAGCGGCACCGTGTTGGAGAATCTGTTAATTACGCCTCCTGTTTCGTTCACGGCGCAGCAATGTGACCAGATCCGCAGTTACGCCGCTGCGTGCTTGCAGGCATTAGGCCTGACTGACGCGCTCGCGCATTTCGAATTTCGCATGACGGAGCAGGGGCCTGTGGTCATTGAGATCAACCCCCGGTTGGGTGGATTGTATGTTAATGCCGCTTTGCGCGATCTCGCAGGCTTCGATCCGTATCAGCTGTATGTCTCCCTGCTGTTGCGTGATCTGGCAGTCGACACCCTGCTTGACACCGTGCAAAGCAAAGTCGGTGCGGCAACGCAAAGCTACGCAATGCTGGCGGTTTATCCCGAAAGAAGTGGCTGTTTCAAAGGTTTTGAAGGGCTAGGGTACTTGGACGATCACCCGGCTGTGGTGGAATACGCCGTGCAGGAAGCCGGTGGCTATCTCGACGCCGATATTGAAGAGCATTACCTGCTCAAGTGCTGGGCCAAGGTCGACGGTGTTGCCCACGCCTGTGCACTGCATGATGCGGTCCGGCAAAACCTCAACGCAGTTATCGACCTCCCCTTCGCAGGATAGCGCTATGGATAGCTCACAGATTTCGGCTCACTTGAGCCAGCATCATTATTGGCATGGACGTCGCTTTCGCGAGTTGCTGCACATCGAGCAAGAGGAAGAACACAGCTTCCGAGCTTACTGGTCGAACCTGGTTCGGGACGAGGCGTTCAGAGAGTACACCCACCGCGAGCGGCGGATTCTGCGCTATCGCTTAGCGCCCAACGGGCATTTGCAGATGGACAGAAATGCCAATTACGCCTCCTCGGTCGTTTACCCCATTGAGTACCGCCAAGGGTTGAATACCCTGAGTTATTCAGAGGAAGGTTTTATCTCCCATCCGCTCTTGCAGCGGCTGCTGGCCACCGACATTGCTGCTATTGGTCCGCAGTTAGGCAAGTATTTGTACGCTATTGATATCCACCAGTTTCGGGTCAAGGCGGATAAACCAACCGGCAGCCCGACAACCTCGGGGATTCATCAGGATGGGCTTGACTGGGTGTTCATGCACTTCATCGACGCGTGCAACACGGTGCCTGTGGTGTCGGAAATCTACGCCTCGCAGGAAGCTGACAGCTGTCTGCTCAGCGTGCCCATGGAGCACTTCCTGGAAACCATCGCGATCAACGACAGCAAGGTCTACCACCGCGCCGGCTTGGTTCGCCCATTGAGCGGCGATCTGCCCGCCAGCCGCGACCTGCTGCTTGTCGGATTCCGACGCCTGCCCGCTAACGTAGAGGGTGCGGATCATGCTCAATGACGACCTTGCGCTTCCCCGGTCCGCCCGCAACGGACGCCTGATCGTATTCGCCAGGGGCGTTTCCGATTTTGGTGCCTTTCTTAACATGGTGGCTTTATCGACCTACGTCTATTGGCTAAGCCAAAGCGTGGTGTTCGTCAGTGTGTTCCTGGCGTGTCGAGTCGCGGGCGGCATTGTCGCCAGCCTGTTCGGGATCAGCTTTTTCAGGCACTTTCCCGGACGAGGCGCATTGGCCGGGCTGGATCTCTCCAGGGCTATGCTATTGACTCCGCTGCTCTTGCTGGCACCGGCCCACCAGCTGAGCATCCTGCCTTTCATCGCGTTCGGCATCGGGTTATGCAATTCCCTTTTTGCGATCGGCCTCAATAGCCAGTTGCCTACCTGGGTTGCCCCCGGCCTGCGTGTGAACACTAATGCCTGGCTGACGTCTGCGGCCGCCACGGGAGCAATATTCGGCAGCCTGCTGTCGGGATTGTTGATCGCAGAAGGCGGATTTGAGGCCGTCTTTGCAACCAATATCGCCACTTACTTGCTGGCCGCCATCCTGATTGTTCCGCTGCGGGCGTTGTATGCGGTATCTCCCGTGGCGCACAAAGGGCTGTCGGGAGAGTGGCATGCACTCAAGCAGGGGCTACGCAGTACGCCTGTGCTAGCGGCGATGTTGCTCATCAGCCTGCTTGATACCCTGGGCAGTGCAGCACACAACGTCGGGTTTCCGGTGCTGTCTCAGCTCATTGCCCCCGATACCGTGAACACGGTCATGGGCTATTTATTGGCAGTGTGGGCATGCGGCAAGTTTGCCGGGGCGCGTTTGGCCAATGCACTGTTGAAAGGATGCGGCATTCAAGGCATGGAGCGCTTGTTCATGGTCGGAGTCGCGCTGATGTCGACTGGCTTCATCCTGACCTTCCAGCAGGCGCAGTTGTGGCTGGCGCTGGTGTTTATTGTCTGGGCGGGCGTGGGCGATGGAATGGCCGAAGTGGCCTTGATATCGCGTGCCCAGCGTGAACCTGAGGCGCTACGTTTGCCGCTGTTCAGCTTATTGACGCTGATCCAGATGACCGGCTTCGGCGTGGGAATGCTCATCGTCGGGCCGTTCTATCTGGCCTGGAGCCCGGCGCAGGTGATTGTGCTGTTCCACGGCCTGCCGTTAAGTGCGTTGAGTATCATGGCGGTGTGGATGTACCTTAGACGTCGGCGTTTGCCCGCCAAGGCGCTGTTCGAGGAGTGACGCGCGTGGGCACTCGCTCGCGTGCTGTACCGGCACACGAGTGAGTGCGGTGTTTCCATCAGTTCGCCAGGCCTGCGTTCTCCAGAACGTTTTCGATCCAGCTCCGGCAGTTCCGCAAGAATCAACTCAATGGCTCTATGTGTTACGCATGCCGGATGACCGCCCTCGGAGGCGCTCTGCTGTTGGGGAAAATAGGGAAAGACTTTAGTGCCC
This sequence comes from Pseudomonas sp. GQ91, assembly GCF_059758795.1. Classification (NCBI taxonomy): domain Bacteria; kingdom Pseudomonadati; phylum Pseudomonadota; class Gammaproteobacteria; order Pseudomonadales; family Pseudomonadaceae; genus Pseudomonas; species Pseudomonas sp. GQ91. The sequence goes on along the minus strand of NZ_JCAXED010000010.1, from coordinate 94,552 downwards.
TCATTCGCCGCCACCAAAGCCCGATGGCACTTAGGGCATACGCACCTCAGTCCATTGGCGACTTCGTCAGCCTGGAGCAACTGCCCGCCACACTCGCCAAAGGGAATCATGTTGCCAGACATCCACGATTATCCTTCTTCGCAGCTTGTAGTTATGGTCACAATTGAACCGTGAAATGGGACGATGGCCATCCAGCATTAGCGCCTACGTCCTGATGTTCTTCACTGCTGAATACGTAATCCGGTTGCCTCGTGTTTGCGCTTGAGCTCTACATCAATATCCGCAACGAACCTCTCGGGCGTCGTTGCAAGAGTTTCCCCCGTCAAACGGTGCACAGCGATCACGGTCTCCGCCCGAACGGCTTGATTGCTGGTGAGCTGAACTGCACGTACCAAATTGGATGGTTCGACAAAATCGCTCATCATTTTGGACATAGCTCCAAGCTCTCGCTCCAGGCTCGTGATAGCAGCCACATTATTGAGAGTGGCCTCTGCATGATCGATTTCAGCGTTCGTCAACTGGTCTTTGGTCGGGATGAGCTCGAGCTGTTTACGGTAATCCGATATCTGGCCGGCGTACATTTGATGGTCCCACTCAAGCCACGCTCCCAAACCGATGAGCTTGCCGTAGGAGCTCGGGTACCAATTTCTTTCAACAACCTTCCGGCCATTCTCGGTGCCTGTCTTGGTTATCTGATATTCCCAGATCACCTCCAGCCTATTAGCCTTCCAGCGTTCGATTAGTTTTTGCCAAATCTGCCGGGGGAGCGCGTTGTAGAGCTCTGAGATTCGAGCTTGCACATCCCGGTGCTGCATGTGAAGGGCTTTGCCCTGCTCTACGTAGGATTGCCGCTTCTTGAGCAGGGATTCCACTCTCCGACGGCGGATTGATTGCCGCCGGTTCGCATCAAGCTGCGTGAAGCCTGCTTTGAGCGATTCATCATCTAGGCTGAGGTACTTGTGGGCACAGCAATTGCCGATCAGAACCACTGAACCATCAGTACAACTGACGACGTAACCTTTCTGGTGAGGCTGACCACATTGCTTACCAAGCTTTTCATACTGGCAGCTTGCTTCACGTTGATAGAGCTTATATGGCCACTCCCCGTGCCCGAAATTTTCTTTCTTAAGCAGCAGATCGAGGGCAATGTCAAAGTGACCTTGGATGTCCGCTAAGGTCTTGAAGTCCATGAAGTCGGTTGTTGGCATCAATTGCTCCAATCTGTTTGAGACGAGAGAAGATGGAACGCGTACATGAGTCTGTATGTATAAACAGTATAGTCCGCTCAGGCTTTGGGTGGAAGGCTTTGTGCCATCGCTTGATACTAGAGCTCGGGTGTTGAAGGGAACTGCGTCTGACCACCCACAGTGCAAGGACGGTCAGCCGTCAGTCCGAGGATCGCCCTTACCCCGATTGGCACTCTTGATCGGGCGGGACGCCGCGTCGTTTATGGCTGCGACAGTTTTAATTCTCTAGAGCACTCGCCTTGACCGGCTTTTTGGGAGGTTGCGACAGTTTTGCGATATTTCGCAAACGAGCTGGACGCCGCGAAAAACGAGGGCCTTCTGCGACAGTTTTAATTCTCAAAAATCAGCTCTGGCAGGCAACCTCCCACCCCCCGGAGTTGCCTGCCGATGAGCCCTGAAGCTGCATGATTGAAAAAACTCGCCACAGGCTTATTTAGTCATTCCTATCGTGGCTTGGTGCCCATCCGCCACCGTCTTTGAACTTCTCAACTAAAAAATCCACAAAAACGCGCAACTTTGGAACGGAAAATTTGCTCGGTAAGAAAATGGCGTGAATGCTGTTGCCGAAAGTGCCCTCTACAACGTATTTGGGCAGGATGACACTGAGACTTCCCGTTCGCAGATCCTCGGCAATAGAGAACGTCGGGAGTAAGCCAATGCCGGCACCTTCCAGCACTGCCTGTCGCACAGATTCGCTACTGTTAACGCAGAACCGACCGGCTACGCGTACATCGGTCACCTCTCCATCGCGCAAAAAACGCCAGGTTACGTTCCGAGCCAGGCCGTTGATCAAGCAATTATGTGCTCCCAAATCACCGAGCGTGGTGATCGGGGGATGACTGCTTAAATAACCTGGTGTGGCGCACAGCACGTAATCGAGCCTGGCCAAATGTCGCGCAACAAAGCTGTCAACGGGGGTACTGGTCAGTCGAATCGCGATGTCGAATCCCTCTTCGACAATATCGACATAGCGGTCGCTTAAGGAAAGTGTGACGCTGATATCAGGATAAGCATTCAGAAACTGCCCGATCAAGCTGCTCAAGTGGAGATTGCCAAAGGCAACCGACGTGGTCACCCGCAGGTGCCCCCGAGGTGTTGATTGCAAGCTTTCGACGGAGCTGAGCAACGCGCTGGTCTCGTCAGTAATCCGAAGACCATGCTGGTAGGCAAGCTCTCCTGCTTCCGTGAGAGCGAGGCTACGAGTGGTGCGGTTCAACAATTTGGCTCCCAGCGTTTCCTCCAGCCGCCGCATTTGTTTGCTCACGGTGGACGTGGTCGACCCGAAGTAGCGCGCAGCTTTAGAGAAGCTCTTGAACTCAACAACTTTAACAAAAACAAAAACATCCGAAATATTATCTGAAAAACTTTCCATTGTTTCTCCAGAGGACACAGATTTGTTCTTTTTCGCCGTATTGTGCTGAACGGCTGAGTTAAATATTTTGAATTCTCTAGCGCTTTAACCCCGGAGGATTCATGAAAACCCTAACCAGAAGTTTTAACATCGCCTTACCAGCCACTCTACTACCCTTGCTTTTCATTGTCATGTGGAGTTCAGGTTATGTCGTTGGCAAAGTTGCACTCCCTTTTGTCGGGCCTTATACCCTGATTTTTATTCGTTTCGCCAGCGCGGCTCTGATCTTGCTGGGTGTGGCGCTCTTGACCAAAGCACCATGGCCAAAAACGCGCGCTCAAGTCGGTCACTTGGTCGTAGTGGGTATCTTGATCCAGGCGCTCCAGTTTGCGGGCCTATACATGGGTCTGGACTTGGGTGTGTCAGCCGCTGTTGCTGCCCTGATCGTTGGTACAATGCCGGTATTTACAGCGCTGGGTGCCACCCGTTTCCTCAACGAAAAAGTAAGTCGTATTGAGTGGTTCGGCCTGGTTGGCGGTTTGTTCGGTGTTGCGCTGGTGGTGTATGAACAGCTTGGCGTCACTGCAACGGCCGGCCTGACAGGTTATCTATGTGTCGTTCTAGCGCTGATTGGTATCACTACAGGTAGCCTATATCAGAAGAAGTATTGCTCTAACATGGACTTGCGTACTGGCGGTTTTATTCAATTAGCCACCGCATCTTTTATAATGTTCTTTTTCGCCGATCATTTTGAAAATCTCGCCGTCCAGTGGACCCCAACCATGATCTTTGCCTCGGGGTGGTTATCACTGGTCAACTCTATCGGCGCAATCAGTATTCTCTACATCCTTATGCGTAAAGGCGAAGCAAGCAAAGTTGCGGGCCTGTTCCATTTAATTCCAGCAGTTACCGCGTTAATGGGTTTTGTTTTCCTCGGTGAAGCTTTCAGTGCAATTAACGCAGTGGGCTTCGCGATTACCGCTTTGGCGGTATATGCGTGCACCCATGTCAAGAAGTGAGCTCATCCCCCGCCAATTTGAAGTTCCAATCTTGTTCAACGACCGAGGGAATATCTTTTACCTTTCAAGTCCACCAATACCGCACCAGATGAAAGAAAATCGGCGCCGCAAAACACACGGAATCCAGGCGATCCAGCATCCCGCCATGCCCTTCGATCATATGCCCCCAATCCTTCACGCCTCGGTCGCGCTTGATTGCCGACATCACGATCCCGCCTGCAAAGCCCAGTAAGTTGATCAACAACGCGATCAGGAATGACTGCCACGGATTGAATGGTGTGATCCACCACAGCGCGGCACCGATCAATGATGACAACAGGATCCCGCCGACAAAGCCTTCGACGGTTTTTGAAGGTGACAGGTTGGGCGCGATCTTATGTTTGCCGAACAGCTTGCCGCAGACGTACTGCAACACGTCCGAGAGTTGCACCACGATCACCAGGTAGGCGATCAGCAGCAGGTTGCGCCCTTCATAGCCGAGGATGTCGAGGGTCAGCAACGCCGGCACGAAAGACACGCAAAACACCGCGATCATCAAGCCCCATTGCACCTTGGAGGCCCGTTCGAGGAAGTGCGTGCTGTCGCCGCCCAATGAGGCGAGGATCGGCAATAGCAGGAACACGTAGACCGGGATGAAGATCGAGAACAATCCGTACCAGTCGAAGTAGATCAGCACGTATTGCAGCGGCAGCGCCAGGTAGAACGCCGCCACCAGCGCCGGATAATCGCTGCGCCGGGTGGGCGTGAGGGTGAGGAATTCGCGCAGCGCGTAGAACGACACTGCATAGAACAGCAGGATCACCGCTCCCGTACCCAGCCAGAATGCGATACCGATGACGATCACCATCACCCACCAGGCATTGATGCGTGCGTTCAGGTTGTCGATGACTGCATTGGGCGTGCCGCGGGTGCGCAGCTTGAGCATCAGGCCGATCAGTGAGGCAAGCACCAGGATCATGCCGATCCCGCCGAACAACATCAGGGTTTGGCTATCCATTTCAGACTTGCTCCGGGGCGAGGGCGAGCAGGGCGTCGCGGGTTCGGGCGAGGAACAACGCCTTGTCTTCGCCGTCCTCCAGTTGCAGCGGGGCACCGAAACTGGTGGTGCATAACAACGGCAGCGGCAGCACCCGGCCCTTGGGCATGACCCGATTGAGGTTGGCGATCCACACCGGGATCAACTGCGCCTGTGGGTAACTTCTGGCCAAGTGATACAGGCCGCTTTTGAAGGGCAGCAGACCGTCTTCCAGATTGCGCGTGCCTTCGGGAAAGATGATCAGCGAGTCGCCGTTTTCCAGGGCATCGAGCATCGGCTGCAGCGGGTTATCCACAGGGTCTTTGCGCTCGCGATCGATCAACACACCGTTGAACACCCGGTTGATGATGTAGCGGCGCAGTGAACTCTTGTTCCAATAATCGGTGCCGGCCACCGGCCGTGTGGTTTTACGCAGGTTCGCCGGCAGTGACGCCCACAGCAGCACGAAGTCGCCGTGGCTGCTGTGGTTGGCGAAATAGATGCGCTGTGCCGCCTCCGGCGAACAGCCGAGCCACAGACTGCGGGCGCCGGTGACGGTGCGGGCCATGGAGGTAATCAGGGTCGCGACCACGGGCTCAAACATAGCAATTCCTTATCCGGCAAAAGGCAGCCAAGGGCTGGCCAGGATCACGGCCAATGTCAGCAGGACTTGTGCGCCCAGCAAATAGGCTTGCTTGCGCAACAGTTTCAACGCGCCGCGCCGACGCTCGGTCCAGGGCCGGCTGGCGCGATTTGGCGATTGCAGGCCCAGGGTCTGTAGCGCCTGGTCGAGTTCGTCGGTGCGCTCCAGGCCCTTGGCCATCAACGCAAACAGCTCGGCGTCGAAGGCGACCCTCAGCGCCCAGTATTTTTGCAGCAGCCCGAGAATAATCATCCACACGGCGAGCAGCAGGCAGATCGGCGTAATACTGCTCATCAGCAGCTGCAGCAGACCTAACAGTACCCCAAGCAGGGTCAGGCCTGTGGATAACTGATCCAGCGATCGGCCTCGGCGCAGCAGGCTGGCGACGACCTGGAGTTCCATGTCAGCGGGCATAGGGCAGATCTCCCAACACTTCACGGTGAGCGGGGTGCAGGACGACATTGGGTCGTGCTGTACGAATAATAGCTACTGCTTCCTCGACCGTGGCTGCGCGCCGGCTGTCCAGCAGCCATGCGGCCACGGCGGTCGCGCTGCGCGAGTAGCCAAGGGCGCAGCACACCAGCACTGGCCCTTGTTCGCGCAGGCGTTCGATGGCGTGCGCCGCTTCCAGGCACTGGGTGGACGTGGGGGCGGTGAGATCCAGCACGGGCACGTTGTAGTAGGCGCGGCCCTGTGGATCCAGGGACAGCTCGGCGCACAGATCGACCACGGCCCTGAACGCGCCCAGTTCGTTCCTGGCAGGCAAACGCCCCAACCAGACGTTATCCACAACCCGCACCGGCTGTGGATGATTGCGCGTCCACAGGCGCGAGTTGATCCAGGCGGCGCCCAGGTACGGCGCAAATAACCAGCGCGACGCCGGGTTGAGCCGACCGTCGCCACGTTTTTGAAAGCCCGCGGCATCCAGCAGCCAATAGTTGAGCGCCACCAGCAGTACGGCGACAGCCGGCCAGAGCCACCACAACCAGCCGCCGCCGAGGACTAACGCCGCTATCGCCATGACCAGGCCGGCGAGGGCATAGCGCAAGCCCAAACGCCGGCGCTTCAGGTCTCGCGTCCACTGCGCATTGAGCAGCGGGCTGGGGTGCTCCAGCGGCCACAACCACACGCACAGCCAGCCGGCCAAGGCGCCTGTGGGTAAGTCAATAAAGTGATGTTGATAAGTGCTCAGCACCGAAATACCGATCAAGGCGAACCAGCCGTGCACCAGCCAACGCCACGGGCCTTGGGTATGCCGCTGGTACATGACCCACAGCACCACCAGCAAGGCAATGTGCAATGAGGGCGCCTGGTTGAACGGTTTGTCGAAGCCGGCCAGCAGCGCAAACATCCAGCCGAACACGCCGTTCATTTCCGGCCGCTCAAAGGTGAACCGCAATGGCCAGATCAGGAAGCAGCTGACGGCAATGACTTGCGCTGTGAGCAGGCGCAGGGCGTGACGTTTCAGTTCATGGCGGCTATTGGGCAGCAACAGTGAAAATCCGTACAACAGGTCAATCGACCAGTACGGCACGATGGTCCAGGCCCAGAACGGGATATGGCTTTCCCAATCAAACACCAGCGTGCCGACGTCCTCGCGCTGGCTGGTGACCCATGTGGCAAAGCCATAGGTGCTGAAAAACAACGGTGCCAGCAGCAACAGCCAGAGCACCGCCGGTTTTAAAAGACCGGGTTCGCGCATGTTCAGATCTTCTGGGCCAGGGACACACTGAAAATCCCCCATTCATCCACGCGCTGGGTGATCTTGCGAAAGCCCGCCGCCACCACCAGTTGATCCATTTCTGCCTGGCTGCGCCGGCGCATCACCCAGGCCTGGCCCTGGCGATGGCTGGTGAGGGCGCGGGCAATCAGTTCCAGTTGCGGATGCCACGGTTGGCCGGTGTAGACCAGATAACCACCGGGCTCCACCGCTTCGGCCAAGCCCGCCAGCGAGCCCGCGACCATGCCGTTGTCAGCGAACAGCTCGTACAGGCCGGAGACCACCGCCAGCGTCGGCTTGGGCTGCAGGGCGGCCAGGTCAGCGCGATCAAACGCATCGCCTTTGACGAACCGGGCGATATCATCCAGGCCTTTCTCGCGAATCAACGCGCCACCGTCGCGCACGTTGATGTCACTGTAGTCGCGCAGCAGGATCGACTCCGGTAGCGGCGAAACGCCCTGCAAGGCCTCCAGAATGTAACGTCCGTGCCCAGCGGCGATGTCGACGATACGCACTTCGCGGCCCACGTCGCGCAGCTGGGTCATGCCCAGGCGCAGTAACTCCTCGACATGCAATTTGCGCTGGCGAATGCCACGCCAGCCGATGGAGTTCAGATAATGGGTGTCGATCATCCGGCCCAGCGCGCCTTTGCCGGTGGGTTTATTGCGGTAGACATAATCCAGGGTGCTGCCGGAATCGAAGCCGGTGTCGAAGCCCAGCTTCACACCATCCGACAGCTTGCTGCCCAAGCCCATGCTGGCGCGGGTCATGCGCCAGTACCGATCTCGCAGTGAATTGCGCGGCAGGGGCGCGGCGAGGGACTCGGATTCAGCGCAGGTCAGGCCTATCCGGTCGGCGTCCAACAGACTGGCGCGGTCCAGCGGATGTTTGAAATTCTGCAGGATGAAACGCCTGGCGCTGTTCAAGGCCACGGCACGATCTCGCTCCCCGAGGGTGTCGTGAAAAAAACCGGGGAGTATATGCAGCTCTTTTTTCAGGCTGCCGAGACGCTCGAAGAATTGCTGCTGGGGTTTGCGATGCACCACAAAGTCCGAGCCCGAAATCAACAGTTGCGTCGGGACCTGGATCGCCTGGGCGTCGGCTACAACCCGGTCGGCGGCTTCGTACAGGCCCAACAGCACATTCACCGAGATCGCCTTGGTGATCAGCGGGTCGCTGTCGTAGGACGCCACCCGCTCGGGGTCGTGACTGAGAAACTTGGCCTTGACGTAGCTGTTGACGAAAAAATTGCCGCGAAAGCGCCGCATCAGCGCCAGGCCAGGCCGTGCGAAGGGCACATAGAGCTTGACCTTGAAGGCTGGGGAGGCGAGAACCAACGCGCGGATTTTCGGTGCGTAGTCATGCACCCAGGTCGCCGCAATCACCGCGCCGACGCTTTGCGCGATGACCGCGAGCTGTTCTTCCCCGAGGGTGTAGGTCGCGGCGATATGCTCGCAAAAGGTCTGTACGTCCCGGGCGCTGGTGCCGAAGCTGGGGCTGTCACCGCGCTCGCCCGGGGACTGGCCGTGGCCGCGGGCATCCCAGGCGAAAAAATCGAATTGCGGCAGATCCAACTCATCCACCAAGTGCGCGATGCGCCCGGAATGCTCATGGCCGCGGTGGAACAGCAGGATCGCCTGGCGCGGTTCAGGAGCGTTCGGCGCAGTGGCGGGCCAGTGACGGTAGAAAAGCTCCACCCCGTCATGGGTGCGGAAGGTGTGCTCTTGCTGTTCGCGCATCGCAAAGTCCTTATGCAATCGGTGGGAATTGCTGTGCTTCTTCAAGGCCCTGGCGGACACGATTGACCAGGGTGTAGGCGAGCAACGCGGCTACCAGCCACATCACGCCGTCGACCCCACTGGCACCCAACCAGCCCAGCGCCACGCCGGTGGCCAGCACGCCGAAAACAAAGGCCCGATCGCTCTTGCCCATTGGGCCGTCATAGCGCCGTGAAGCGCCGACCATTGGCCCGAGTACTCCGGCATATTCGCTGAACACCGCCAGCAGGGCCACCAGTAATACCGGCACCAGGCTCGCGTCGGGGATCAACGCAAACGGCAGAATCAGCGCGCTGTCGGCGATCACGTCACAGAGTTCATTGAGGTAAGCACCGAGACGCGATTGCTGGCCGAATTCGCGGGCGAGCATACCGTCGATGGCATTCAGGCCCATGCGCAGGATCATCCACGCGGGAATCAGCGCGAATAACCAGGTGTGTTGGGCAAAACCTGCGATCAGCAGGCCTACCAGCACGGAGATGACTCCGGCCAGCACGGTGATCTGGTTGGCGGTGGTGCCGTTGTCGTACAGACGTTGGACCAAGGGCCGCAGCAAGTCTTGAAAACGCGGCTTGAGCTGATAGATCGAAATCATGAGAGGCGCGTCCTTGTCTGTTTAACCCGCAAACAACTTTTCGGAGTGTGACGATTTATCCTGGCGCGTACTAGTGATAGCGCGTGTTTATGGGGGGCGTCAGGGAATCCGGCAAACAAAAATTTCACGCACTGTGTTATATGGTAACGAATTGTTTCCTGGTGGGCGTGTGAATGCGAGTGGATCTGGACGCTGAAGGCGCTGCCATCGAAGGGCTGCCGCGCTTTCAGCAAGGGCTGTTTCATGCCCGGCGCTTGCGACAGGCCGGCATCGGCCTGACGGCACTGGCCATCAGCGGCTGGGTATTGGCGCTGTTCGTGGCGTTGTTTGCGCCGTTGTCGATCTGGCCGGTGGTGCTGATCAATTGCGCGTCGGCATTGCTGGTGCTGGTGGCCGGGTTGCAATCGGCCTGGTGGGTGGCGGACTGGCGTGCCCAGGCGCTGGAACACCCTTCACTATCTCCGACCGAACGGCCAGCGCCCGCCGTCGAAGCGAACGTCCTTGACCGTTTGTTGCAACGTCTAGGCAGTCGATCGGCCAGCTTGCTGGCGCACATCGGCGCGCCGGTGCTGTGGTTGGCGGGTTGGTCATTGTTCGCGCTGATCAGTCTCGGGCAGTTCTGGAACCTGGCGTTGCCCGCCGCTGCCATCGGGCAGGCGGGCAGCGTGGGTGCGGCGCTGGCGTTGATCCTGGCCTTCTGCCTGCTGGTCATGGAACGACGCCTGGCCCAGGAAAGCACGGCTCAGTGGCCGGAAGCCGGGCAATTGGCGCAATTGAGCCGGGTTGCAATCATCTGTCTGGTGGTCAGCGGGATCTGTCTGCTGTTTGCCGAGGAAACATCGGTCTGGCCGCTGCGTCTCGCGACGCTGATCGGCGTGCTGCCCGCTCTGGTGGCTGTGGAGTTCCTGCTCCGGGCCGTGCTCTCGCTGTTCAGCCCCGATCAGCAACGCCTGGAGCCACGGCTGATTGCCCAGAGCTTTATCGCCAGCCTGTTGCGCTGGCCACCCCAGCCTTTACTTGCGCTGCAGCATGAGCTGCATAACCGCTTTGGCATTGACCTGCGGCAGATTTGGGCTTTTACCTACATGCGTCGGGCATTTTTGCCGGTGTTGGTGGCGGTGCTGGCGGTGGGTTGGTTGCTGACTGGCGTGCATGAAGTCGCCCTGCAAGGCCGTGGGATTTATGAGCGCTTCGGCAAGCCGGTGGAGGTCTTCGGCCCTGGTCTGCACGTGGGTTTGCCGTGGCCATTGGGCCGCGTATTGAGTGTGGAAAACGGCGTGGTGCATGAACTGGCCACCAGTGTCGGTGAAAACCCGGTGACTGACCTTGCGCCTGCCGAAGGCCCGGCTCCGCTGATTGCCAACCGCCTGTGGGACGCCAGTCACGTGAATGACAAATCCCAAGTGATTGCCAGCAGCAGCGGCAATAAGCAGAGCTTGCAGATCGTCAACATGGATGTGCGTTTCGTGTATCGCATCGGCCTGAGCGATCAGGCGGCGCTGGCGGCCACGTATAACAGTGCGGATATACCGACGCTGATCCGCAGCACTGCCAGCCGCATCCTCGTGCATGAGTTCGCCACGCGGACCCTCGATGAGTTGCTGGGGGAACAACGCACGGGGCTGGCCGATGAGGTGGGCCGGGCGGTGCAAGCCGACCTGCAGAAGCTCGACAGCGGCGTGGAAATTCTCGCCACGGTGGTCGAAGCGATTCACCCACCCGCCGGCGCCGCCAATGCTTACCACGCCGTGCAGGCGGCGCAGATAAGCGCTCAGGCGCTGATCTCCCGCGAGCGCGGTGCGGCCAGCGAGCAGAGCAACCTGGCGCAGTTGAATGCCAGTGTCGCCCGCGATCAGGCTGAAGCTACGGCCCATGAGGTCAAGGCGCACGCGCAAGCGGCCGACCTGCGTTTCACCGCCGAGCAACAGGCCTATGCCACGGCGGGTCGGGCTTTCGTGCTGGAACAATACCTGAGTCAATTGAGCCAGGGCCTGGCCCAGGCCAAGCTGCTCATTCTCGATCATCGGCTGGGCGCCAACAGTGCGCCGACGATCGATCTGCGTTCTTTTACCTTGCCGGCCGATCCCTCGTTGCCGCGTAAAGCCGTTCAATAAGGAGTCTGTCTGTTGAGCGCTCATTCCCATGATCACGCCGGCCACCACCACCATCATCACCATCATGCTGATGAACATGCGACGGGGCCTTTTCCTTGGCGGCGCATGGCCTGGGCCGTGTTGCTGGTGCTGTTCGCCGTTGCCGCTGCGAGCCTGGTGCAGGTGCGCTCCGGCGAAGCCACGGTCATCACCCGTTTTGGCAATCCGTCGCGGGTGCTGCTGGAACCGGGTCTCGGCTGGCGCTGGCCGCAACCGTTCGAAGCGGCGATTCCGGTGGACCTGCGCCTGCGCACCACTTCAAGTGGCCTGCAAGATGTGGGAACGCGGGACGGTTTGCGGATTATTGTCCAGGCCTACGTGGCGTGGCAGGTGCAGGGCGATGCCGACAATGTGCAGCGTTTCATGCGTGCGGTGCAGAACCAGCCGGATGAAGCCGCGCGGCAGATTCGTACCTTTGTCGGCTCAGCCCTGGAAACCACCGCCGCCAGCTTCGACCTGGCCAATCTGGTGAATACCGATGCCAGCCAGGTACGCATTGGTGAATTCGAAGCGCAGTTGCGCCAGAAAATTGATCAACAATTGCTCACCACCTACGGGGTGCGCGTGGTGCAAGTCGGGATCGAACGGCTGACCCTGCCTTCGGTGACCCTGGCCGCCACCGTCGACCGCATGCGCGCCGAACGGGAGACTATTGCCACCGAACGCACCGCCGTGGGCAAGCGTGAAGCCGCGCAGATTCGCTCCGCCGCTGAGCGTGATGCGCGGATCGTGCAGGCAGACGCCACGGTGAAAGCCGCTGATATCGAAGCTCAATCCCGCGTACAAGCCGCGCAAATCTACGGACGTGCCTACGCCGGCAATCCGCAGCTGTATAACCTGCTGCGTTCCCTCGACACGCTGGGTACCGTGGTGACGCCCGGCAGCAAAATTATCCTGCGTACCGACGCCGCACCGTTCAGAGCCTTGGTGGACGGGCCCAGGGACCTCCAGCCATGAGTCAGCGCGAATCCCCTGACAGCCCATGGATTCAGGCCGGGCGTCTGACCTTCCTGGCGCTGTACGCGGTGACGGTATTGGCGGCGCTGGCCTGGGCTTTTTCCAATGTACGGCAGATCGACCCGCAGAATCGTGCCGTGGTCTTGCACTTCGGCGCCCTGGACCGGATTCAGAATGCCGGCTTGCTGCTGGCGTGGCCGCGCCCGTTCGAACACGTGGTGTTGTTGCCGGCCGCGGATCGGGTGATCGAGCGGCGCGTGGAAAACCTGTTGCGTTCGGATGCCGCGATCCAGGCCGACCGGGTGGCCAGTTTTGCCAGGCCCCTGAGTGATACGTTGGCCGGCTCCGGTTACCTGCTGACCGGGGATGCCGGAGTGGTGCAACTGGACGTACGGGTTTTCTACAAGGTCAGTGAGCCTTATGCCTTTGTGTTGCAGGGCGACCATGTGTTGCCGGCGCTGGATCGTCTGGTGACGCGCAGCGCGCTGGCGCTGACGGCGGCGCGGGACCTGGACACGATCCTGGTGGCGCGCCCCGAACTGATGGGTACGGATAACCAGGCGGCGGAGCGTCGCGAGCGCTTGCGCGGCGATCTGGTGCAAGGTATCAACCAGCGTCTCGCCGAGCTGGCGTCCAGCGGCCTGGGCTTGGGCATCGAAGTCACTCGGGTCGATGTGCAATCCAGCCTGCCGAGCCCGGCGGTCAGCGCGTTCAATGCGGTGCTGACCGCCAGCCAGCAAGCCGACAAGGCCGTGGCCAATGCCCGCACCGAGGCCGAGAAACTGACCCAGACCGCCACTCAGGACGCCGACCGCCTGGTGCAAGTGGCGCATGCCCAGGCCAGCGAACGGCTGGCCCAGGCTCAGGCGCAAACCGCGACAGTCGCCAGTCTGGCCCAGATCAACGACCCGGGCCTGTTGCTGCGCCTGTACCGCGAACGCCTGCCGAAAATCCTCGCCCAGGCCGGTTCCGTGACCACGGTTGACCCTAAAGACGATTCACACCTGATCATTCAGGGAGCCGAGCAATGACCGCGCAGGCCGCAACGATGCTCTCATCGGCCGAACAACGCAGTGCCGCCCGGCAACTGACCCTCGCCATGCTTGCCTTGGGCCTGCTCGGTCTTGGCCTGGTCTGGCGCTGGCTGGCACCGGACCAGACTGGCGTCAGCCAATTGCTGTTGGGCTTTGCTTCACTGCTGGTGGCGGTGCCCGTCATGCGTTCGGCGTGGTTCAGCCTGCGTTATCCGAGCCTGCATGGGATTACTGACCAGTTGATCGCCCTGGCCATGCTCGGGGCCTGGGCCACCGGTGATCTGCTGACCGCTGCGTTGCTGCCGATCATCATGATCTTTGGCCACGTGTTGGAGGAGCGCAGTGTCATTGGCTCTCAGGAAGCCATTCATGCCCTCGGCAAACTGACCCGCAGTCACGCGCGGCGGGTGCAGGCTGACGGCAGCATTCTCGAAGTCGACAACGGCACGTTGAAGGCCGGCGATATCGTCGAAGTGCGCGCCGGTGACCGGGTACCCGCCGATGGCGTGGTGCTGTCGGGCCAGGCAAGCCTGGACACGGCGCCGATAACCGGCGAGTCGGTACCGTTGGAGGCCGGCGTCGGGATGCAGGTGTTTGGTGGGGCGATCAACCTCGATGGCTTGCTACGCCTGGAAGTCACCCGCACCGGCAGCGAATCCACACTGGGCAAGGTCATCGCGCTGATGCAGAACGCCGAGCGCGCCAAGCCGCCGATCACTCGGTTGTTGGAGCGTTATGCCGGCAGTTATCTGGTGCTGGTGTTGCTGCTGGCGGCAGTCACCTGGTTTGTCACCAACGATGCCCAGGCGATGCTGGCGGTGTTGGTGGCGGCCTGTCCGTGTGCGTTGGTGTTGTCGGCGCCGGCCACCGCAATTGCAGGCATTGCCGTTGCGGCACGTCACGGGATTCTGATTCGCAGTTCGGCTTTTCTTGAGGAACTGGCTGACCTGACGTCGCTGGTGGTCGACAAGACCGGCACCCTGACCTTTGGCACCTTGCGCCTGCACGCCATCGAGACCTCGGTGGCGGATCGGCAGAGGGTGCTCAACCTCGCAGCAAGCCTGGGTGCGGCCAGCAGTCACCCGGTCAGCCGGGCGCTGGCGGGGTTGGCGACGCAGGAGCAGTTGCAAGTGTTGTCGGATATCCGCGAACGCCAAGGCCTTGGCGTGGTGGCGCGGACGGCGCAGGGCGAAGCGGCCCTGGGCCGGCCAGAACTGTTTGAACAATTGGCTATTGCGACTTCCCCGATCCCCACCCATGACGGCCCGCTTGCGGGTTTGTCCCTGGATGGACAATTCCTCGCCTGGCTGCTGCTGGCCGACAGCGTCAAGCCCGAGGCGCGCCACGCCATGAAAGAACTGCGGGAGTTGGGCCTGGGTCGTCAATTGCTGCTGACCGGCGACCGTCAGAGTGTCGCCAACAGCCTGGCGGTACAGGTGGGTATCAGCGACATCCAGGCTCGGGCGTTGCCTGAAGACAAGCTCAACCGGGTGCTTGGGGAGATCGGCAGCGGGTTCCGGCCGATGGTGGTCGGCGATGGGGTCAACGACTCCCTGGCGCTCAAGGCCGGTGTCGTCGGCGTGGCCATGGGGGCGGGCGGCGCGGATATCGCCCTGGCCTCGGCGGACGTGGTGCTGATTGGCAGCGATCTGCGGCGCTTGGGTACCTGCGTGCGTTTGAGTCGACAATGCCGGCAGACGTTGCAGCAAAACGTGATCATCGGCCTGGGCTGGACCCTGGCAATCGTAGTGTTCGCGGCGTTTGGCTGGTTAGGCGCGGCGGGGGCGATGATCGCGGCGGTGCTGCATAACCTCAGCACCTTACTGGTGTTGGGTAACGCGGGGCGTTTGCTGAGGTTTCAGGAGCCGCTATTGAAACTGGAAGAATAATTTCCGACGACGTTGTAACGCTCATCGGGCACCTCACTCTAGTGCTGTGTCGGGACTGAACAAAGGGTTCAGCCGACACACCTATCGATCTATGAGGACTACAACCATGAACATCAAGAACGCCGTTTCCGGTGCCGCCCTGGCAATCGCTGCCGCCACGATGTTTGCGGGTGTCGCGACCCAGGCCCAAGCTGCTGATGAAGCGCAGGTGCATTGTTACGGCGTGACCTCCTGCAAAGGCATGAACGATTGCAAGACCGCTGAAAACGCTTGCAAAGGTCAGTCTGCCTGCAAGGGCCACGGCTTCAAGGCGATGACCAAGGCAGCCTGCGACGCCGCTGGCGGTAAAGTCGGCGAGTAATGGCGAAGACTTGATCTCGCAGCGGTGTGCACGCCGCTGCGAACACCGGCCCTGGAGTTCGTCATGTTTGCATCGGTACCTTGCCTGGGCTACGGCCTGGGATTACGCAGTGCTTATTACCAGGAGATCATCGAGCAGTCGCCGGCCGTGGACTGGTTTGAAATAGTTTCCGAGAATTATCTGGTGCAAGGCGGCAAAGCCTTGTACTACCTGGACGCCATCGCCGAGCGTTACCCGTTGGTGATGCATGGCGTGTCCTTGTCTATCGGCGGGCCGCATGCGCTGGACATGGACTACCTCAAGCAACTCAAGCGACTGGCTGATCGGATCAACCCGGCCTGGGTGTCAGATCACCTGTGCTGGAGCCGTGGCAACGCGCATCAGTTGCATGATCTGCTGCCATTGCCCTACACAGAAGAAAGCCTTCATCACGTTGCCGCCCGCGTGTCGCAGGTGCAAGAGGTGCTGCAGCGGCCACTGGTGCTGGAAAACGTCTCCAGTTATGTGCGCGCCAGGGCCGATCAATTCACCGAGTGGGAATTCCTCAATGCCTTGAGCCGCCTCAGCGGCTGTGAGCTGCTAGTGGACGTTAACAACGTGTACGTCAGCTCGCGCAACCATGGCTTCGATGCCTGGACCTTTATTCGCAACCTGCCGCCCCAGAGCATCCGTCAACTGCACTTGGCCGGACATAGGGATTATGGCGACTACGTGGTCGATACCCATGATCATCCGGTGTGCGATCCGGTGTGGACGCTTTATCAACAGACGCTGGAACACGTGGGACCGGTGGCGACGTTGCTGGAGCGCGATGACCATTTCCCGCCGCTTGCCGAACTGCTCGACGAGTTGCACAAGGCCCGTGAACTCGGCGCCACGGCGTTGGCGCGGAGGTCGCTATGCGCCTGATCGATTGGCAGTTGGCATTCGAGCAGCATCTGATGACAAAGCATGGCGCCGCGGATAAGGGGTTCAGCGCGAGCTTGATCGGTGGTCCAAGCCTGGATGTCGACACCGGGCTGGCGATTTATCACAACGCCTACAAGGCCCGCTTGCTGGAGGTGATGCAGGGGGATTTTCCGGCAGTGTGGCATTGGCTGGGGGACGAAGAGTTTGCGGCGCTGGTGCAGGCCTATGTGCACCGCCATCCCTCCGAGCATTTCAGCTTGCGCTGGTTGGGGCAGCGCTTTGCAGGCTTTCTCGCTGAATATCTGATCGCGGAGCAAAGTGACCCATTGGTGGAGCTTGCACGGCTGGAGTGGGCGTTTACTCTGGCGTTCGATGCACCGCCCTGTCAGCCGCTGACACTCGCTGACATGGCCGGGCTGGCGCCTGAGGCGTGGCCAGGGCTCAAGGTGCAGCGGACGCCCTCGGTGCAGTCGCTGACGTGTCGTTTCAACAGCCTGGCAATCTGGCGTTCATTCAAGGATCAGGTGGATTTTCCCGGCAGCCACCCGTTGGCGCTGACCGAAGTCTGCCTGGTCTGGCGTGACCAACAGGTCTGCCGCTACCGCAGCCTGGAACCCGCGGAGGCTTATGCGCTGGCCGGAATGCTCGACAGCGGCTGGACATTTTCAGAACTGTGCGCCGAATTGGCAGTCACTCATCAGGAGGGCGCGCCGCTGCAAGCTGCTACCTGGCTGAAACAATGGGTCCAGGACGGCTTGCTGCAACGTCGAGCATCTTAGAGAACCTCTATCAGATCGATAGCCAGCTACTTTTCTCCGGATGGTCTACCCTCATTTTCAGGTGTCTGAAACAAGGGGGACTACTCATGCTCGCGCAACTTCCACCGGCCTTACAGAATCTACAGCTCCCGCTGCGCCTGCGACTCTGGGACGGCCATGAATTCAATCTGGGCCCGGAGCCCAGTGTCACGATCGTGGTCAAGGATCCGGTGATGGTCACGCAACTGACCCATCCCACGCTCAATTCATTGGGCACAGCCTTCGTCGAGGGCAAACTGGAGCTGGAGGGCTCTATCACCGAAGTGATCCGGGTGTGTGACGAACTGAGTCATGCGCTGATCGAGGAGGATGACGACAAGCACCCGGTTCGATCAACCCATGACAAGGCCACGGACGCAGCGGCCATTTCCTACCATTACGACCTGTCGAACGAGTTTTACCAGCTCTGGCTGGACCGCGACATGGCTTATTCCTGTGGTTATTTCGAAACCGGCAGTGAATCCCTCGATCAGGCCCAACAAGACAAATTCCGCCACCTGTGCCGCAAATTGCGCTTGCAGCCGGGGGAGTATCTGCTGGATGTCGGGTGCGGCTGGGGCGGGCTGGCGCGCTATGCCGCGCGGGAGTTTGGGGTGAAAGTCCTGGGCATCACGCTGAGCAAGGAACAACTGGCCTTGGCCAAGGAACGGGTGATTGCCGAAGGCCTTGAGGACCAGGTAGAGCTGAAACTGCTCGACTACCGCGACCTGCCCCAAGACGGGCGATTCGACAAGGTGGTCAGCGTCGGCATGTTTGAACACGTAGGTCACGCCAATCTGGCGCAGTACTGCAAGACCTTGTTCGGCGCGGTACGCGAAGGCGGGTTGGTGCTCAACCATGGGATCACTGCCAAACACACCGATGGCCGTCCGGTGGGACGTGGTGCCGGTGAGTTTATCGAGCGTTACGTGTTCCCCAACGGCGAGTTGCCGCATCTGGTGATGATCAGCGCCGAGATCAGCGAAGTGGGCCTGGAAGTGGTCGACGTGGAAAGCCTGCGCCTGCATTACGCGCGCACTCTGGACCATTGGAGCGAGCGCCTGGAAGACAATCTGGAAGCAGCGGCGAAGATGGTACCGGAGCAAGCATTGCGTATCTGGCGCCTATACCTGGCTGGGTGTGCGTATGCCTTTGCCCGGGGCTGGATCAATTTGCATCAGATCCTGGCGGTCAAGCCCCATGCCGATGGCAGCCATGAATTGCCGTGGACACGAGAAGACCTCTACCGCTGAGATCTCAGAGGATGGCGACTTGTGTGGAAGCGGACTTGCTCGCGATGACGGTGTAGCAACCAATCCATGTGTTGACTGACATACCGCCCTCGCGAGCAAGCCCGCACACATTTCGGTCGCGCAACTTATAGGATCGGGGAAATCAACCGTGCGACCCGCATGCCCAGTTGTTGCAGGCGGCGCGGCTGACGGCTTTCTTCCTGGCGGGTTTCATGCGACTGGGCGAAGTCATCCAGCAGCATCTGCTCCACTTCGCTGGCAAAGGCCTGATCCACGGTCAACAGCATCACTTCAAAATTGAGCCGGAATGAACGGTTGTCCAGGTTCGCACTGCCGATGGCGCTGATTTCGCTGTCCACCAACACCACTTTCTGATGCAAAAAGCCGGGTGTGTAGCGGAACACCCGTACGCCAGCGCGCATCGCTTCGATCGCATACAGGCTGGAGGCGGCGTAGACAATGCGGTGGTCGGCGCGGGAGGGCAGCAGCAGGCGCACATCCACGCCACGTAACACCGCGAGCCTCAGCGCGGCGAATACGGCTTCATCCGGAACGAAGTACGGGCTGGTGATCCATACGCGTTCGGTCGCCGCATGAATGGCCTCGACAAAGAACAGCGAGCAGGTTTCATACGCGTCAGCCGGACCGCTGGCCAGCAACTGGCAAAGCACGCCGTCATCGGCATAGGTGTCGGGCAAGATCAGCGGCGGCAGTTCGCGTGCGGCCCAGAACCAGTCTTCGGCAAACGACTCTTGCAAGCAGGCCACCACCGGGCCGCTGACGTGCACATGGGTGTCACGCCAGGGGGCGAGTGGCGGTTTCTTGCCCAGGTATTCATCACCCACGTTATGCCCACCGACAAACCCGCTGACGCCGTCCACCACGACAATCTTGCGATGGTTGCGGAAGTTCACCTGAAAACGATTGAGCCAGCCGCTGCGGGTCGCAAAGGCCTTGATCTGTACCCCGGCATCGCGCAGAGACTGCACATAGCTGTGGGGCAGGGAGTGGCTGCCGATGCGGTCGTACAGGACGTAGATGGCCACACCTTCGGCGGCTTTTTCCTTGAGCAAGGTGGCCAGTTGTTGCCCGAGTTCATCGTCATGGATGATAAAGAACTGAATCAGCACCGCCGTCTTTGCCGAGCGGATGGCCTCGAAAATCGCGTTGAACGTGGCGTCGCCATTCACCAGTAAACGCACCTGATTGTTGGCCAGGCACGGCATGCGTCCCAGCTTGGGCATGGCGCGCAGGGAAGCGTAGGCGAGAGAGTTGCGCGCGGCCAGGGCCTCTTCGACCCAAGGCCGCCAGTTCAGCTCGGTAATTGCCTTGCGCATTTCCTGATTGGCCTGGCGGCGGGCCTGGATGTAGGCGTCAAAGGTGCTGCGGCCAAAGATCAGGTAAGGAATCAGCGTCAGGTAGGGCATAAACATCAACGACAGCGCCCAGGCAATCGAGCCTTGAGCGGTCCGGACGGTCAGCACTGCATGAATGGCGGCCAGGGAGCCGAGAAAGTGCAGGGTTGCGATCACGTAGCCAAGCAGGTGCGGGCCAAAGAAATCCATGGACGACGTTACTCCTGACAATCCAATGCTTAACAGACCATGTTCGGCGGGGAATGTCGCTATTTTATTCACCGTGCAACACTCGCGGCTTTACGACGTCTAACGCCGACAATTACCCAGGAGTTACCCGATGAATGCTCGTCTGCTTGGTTTGGCCATGGTTGTTGGTTTGACGCTGCCCGTGGCGGCGCAGGCGCAGATGTTGGCGCCGGGCTTGTGGGAGTTGACCACCAGCAATATGAAAGTCGATAACCAGAGCTTGCCGGATCTGTCGCTGATCCTCGGTCAACTGAAGCAACAGATGACCCCGGAACAGCGAGCGATGCTGGAAAAACAAGGCATCACCATGGCCGGAAAAGGCGTCCAGGTGTGCCTGACACCGGCCCAGGTGGCGTCCGATTCGATTCCCCTGACCGACCCGCAGTCGGGTTGTAAGCAGGAAGTGACGGATAAAACCGGCAACCAGTGGAAATTCCGCTTCAGTTGCCCGAAAGCCCAAGGGACCGGTGTGGCGACGTTCCAGAGCCAGAAGGCTTTCACCACCACGGTCAACGGCACGTTCAATGCCACAGGCGTACAGCAGAATGGCAGCCTGGATACTCATGCCCAGTGGTTGGGCAGCGATTGTGGAACCGTCAAGCCAAGAGCCTGATAAACCCTCTTCGTGTAGGCGCGAGCTTGCTCGCGAAGAACCTTAACGGTGGCGTGGGGATTCTGCTACCCCGAGGCGGCCTCGGGGTTTTCGCGAGCAAGGGCTAGGCGCCTGATCCTGCACCCCGTCAATCAACGCCGAAAATACAGCGGCAACCCGTGGCAGTTGTCCTGCACCTGCCCGTCGTGCCAAGCGACACAGCCGGAAACCAGTGTGGTACTGACGCTATGGCGAAAGCTACGCTCGGCGAACGGGGTCCAGCCGCAACGGGCGAGGATCGGCTGGCTGCTGACGGGCTTGCCCTGGGGTTCGGCTTTGATCAGCACCAGATCGGCCCAATAACCTTCGCGCAGATAACCACGGTCATGGATGGCGAACAGATCCGCGACCCGGTGGCTGGTCTTGGCTACCAGGGTTGTCAGCGGCAGCAAGCCGTCGGCGACCAATTCCAGCAGCGCTGGCAGCGCATGCTGCACCAGCGGCAAGCCGCTAGGCGCCTGGCGATACTGCAGCTGTTTCTGTGCCCTGGTGTGGGGCGCGTGGTCGGTACCGATCACATCCAGGCGGTTGCTCAGTAAAGCCTGGCGCAGCGCGTCACGATCGGCGCGGGTCTTGATCGCGGGATTGCATTTGATCTGGTGGCCCAGGCGTGCGTAATCACGGTCATCGAACAGCAAGTGATGCACGCAGACTTCGGCAGTGATGCGTTTTTCCGCCAAGGGCTTGTCTTCGAACAGCGCCAGTTCGCGGGCGCTGGTCAGGTGCAGCACATGCAGGCGTGTGCCATGGCGCCGGGCCAGTTCTACCGCCAGGGATGAGGAGCGGTAGCAGGCTTCGGCATCACGAATCAGTGGATGTGCGACGGCGGGGATGGCATCGCCAAAACGCGCTCTGAAGCGCTGTTCGTTGGCCTGGATGCTCGGCGTGTGTTCGCAGTGAGCCAGCAGGATGGTCGGTACTTGCGCGAACAGGCGCTCCAGAATCCTGGGATCGTCCACCAGCATATTGCCGGTGGACGCCCCCATGAACACTTTGACCCCGGCCACGGTGCGCGGGTCGAGCGCCGCGACGCTATCGAGATTATCGTTGCTCACCCCAAAGTGAAAACCGTAGTTGGCCACCGAGTCCCGGGCGGCTCGCGCCTGTTTGTCGGCCAATGCTGCAAGGGTCAAGGTCGCGGGCTGGGTGTTGGGCATGTCCATGAAGCTGGTGATGCCGCCGGCCACCGCCGCTCGAGACTCGCTGTAGAAGCTGCCTTTGTCCGGCGCCCCGGGCTCGCGGAAATGCACCTGGTCGTCGATCATTCCTGGCAGCAACCACTGACCTTGGGCGTCGATCTCGACGGCGGCGTTTTGCCCCTCGATGCTGCTGGCGATGGTGTCGATACGGCCATTGGCGATCAGCAGGTCGGCGTCGAATGCCTGGCCTTCATTGACCAGGCGGGCGTTGCGGATCAGCACGCGGTGCATGTTCAGAACTCGTTTTGCAGGGCTTTGTAGCCGCGCACCAGGTCAACGTTGGTGCGCGCCACATCTTCGGAAAACTCCGAAGCGCTGACGCTCACGGGCGGGTAGAGCGACAGATCGGTGTTGGGGCCGATGCGTGTGGTCGACGGCACGTAGAACGCCGCGGGCAAATTGCGGCCATCGACCACCGAGTTGTGCCGTACCACGCAGCCATCGCCTACCACGCAATTGAACAACACGCTGTTGAAACCGATAAAAACCCGATCACCCACGCTGCACGGCCCATGGACGATGGAGCGGTGGGCAATGGACGTGAATTCGCCAATGTTCACTGCCGCGCCGGATTTGGAGTGGATCACCACGCCATCTTGAATATTCGAATTGGCGCCGATGGTGATGGGGTCCATGTCGCCATTGGCATCCACCTCGTCGGCGCGGATCACGGCGTAGGGGCCGACAAACACGTTTTCACCGATGATGACCTTGCCGCAAATAATGGCGGTTTTATCGACGTAGGCCGACTCGGCAATCACGGGCAGGTCGCCGGAAGGGTTCTTGCGGATCATGCGGCGGGCTCCTTGAGGGGGGCGGTGATGACATGGACCTGGTCGTGGTCGATGGCGTTGTAGAAGCAGGTCGGGCGTCCCGTATGGCAGGCCGGGCCTTGCTGATCGACGATCAACAGCACGGCATCGCCGTCGCAATCCAGCCGGGCTTCTATCAACCGTTGCCGGTGACCGGAGCTTTCGCCCTTGCGCCACAACTGTTTGCGCGAGCGCGACCAGTAACAGACTTGTCGGGTAGCCAGGGTTTCGTCGAGCGCCTGACGATTCATCCAGGCCAGCATCAGCACCTCGCCACTGCCGTGTTGTTGCGCGATGGCCGCGATCAGGCCTGCACTGTTCCACGGCAGCGCGTCGAGTACGCGGTCGAGGGCAAAGCAATCCCCCGGCGCCGCCCTTTCCAGGTCGAGCATCGACAGTCTCATGGCTGGCGCAAAGCCTCGTACAAGGTGTCGAGGTTGTATTCAAACAACCCGATGAAGGTACTGGCCGGGCCTTTGGTGGCCAAGGCATCGGAGTACAAGGTGCCGCCGATTCGGGCACCACTTTCATCGGCAATCTGCTTGAGCAGGCGCGAGTCCTTGATGTTTTCCATGAACACCGCCTTGACCTTGTCCTGGCGGATCTGGGTGATCAGCGCCGCTACTTCGGCGGCCGATGGTTCGCGATCGGTGGACAGGCCTTGCGGCGCCAGGAAGTCGATGCCGTAGGCCTGGCCCAGATAACCAAAGGCGTCATGGGAAGTGACGATGCGGTGGTTGCCGGGCGGCAGTGAGCCGAGTTTGCGGTTGGCCTCGGCCAGCAGACGGTAGATGCGCTTCAGGTAGACCTGGCTGTTGTGCTGATAATCGGCCTGGTTGGCCGGGTCGGCGGCGCTCAACGCCTTGGTGATGTTGTTTACATAGATTTCGGCATTCGCCAAATTGTGCCAGGCGTGCGGGTCGGGGAGGGTGTCGCCGTCTTCTTCCATGGTCCGGGCGATCACCCCTTTGCTGGCGGCGACAACCACGGCTCGGGTCTCGGTGCTGCTGATCAGGCGATCCAGCCATGGCTCGAAACCGAGACCGTTCTTGATGATCAGACGTGCCTTGAGCAATGACTTGGCATCGTCCGGGGACGGTTCATAGGTATGGGCGTCGGCGTCGGGACCGACCATGTTGCTGATCTGGATATGCTCGCCGCCCACCTGATGGGTGATGTCGGCGAGAATGCTGAAACTGGTCACCACCTGGAGTTTTTCGGCCGCCTGGGCGGTCGTGAACGACAGCGCCAGCAAGACACTGAACAGCACGGGAAGAGCACGCATCGATAGACACCTCATTGGGATGTAAGCAAAGGCGGACGGCGCAGCAAACCATGCACCGGGCCGAACACCACTGACAGCAGATACAACCCGCCCGCCACCAGCACAATCGCCGGGCCGCTCGGCAGCGAGTAGTAGAACGACAACAACAGTCCCAACCACACCGACACGCATCCCGACACCGCCGAGACGGCGATCAACACCGGCAGGCGTCGGCTCCAGAAACGCGCCGCCGCTGCCGGCAGCATCATCAGGCCGACCACCATCAAGGCGCCGATGGCCTGGAAGCCGATCACCAGATTCAGTACCACCAGGGTCAGGAACAAACCATGTGCGAGCGGCCCGAGGCGGCTGACGGTTTGCAGGAAGAGTGGGTCGAGGGTGTCCAGCAGCAACGGTTTGTAGATCAGCGCCATGGCGATCAGGCTGAAACCGGACACCCAGAGCATGCCGGTCAAGGTCGGTCCGTCCACCGCCAACGCCGAACCGAAGAGCAGGTGCAGCAGGTCCAGGCGCTTGCCGGCGATACCCAGGATCAAGACGCCGATTGCCAGGGAGATCGGATAGATGGCGGCCAGGCTGGCATCTTCCCGCAGGCCGGTGCGCCGGGTGATCCAGGCGGCGAGCCCGGCCATGCTCAGGCCGGCACCGAGACCACCTAGCGTCAGGGCAGGCAAGCTCAGGCCGGCAAACCAGAAGCCCAGGGCGGCGCCGGGCAGGATTCCGTGGGCCACGGCGTCACCGATCAGGCTCATGCGCCGCAGGATCAGAAATACCCCGAGTGGCGCGGTGCTGCAGGCCAGGACCAAGCCCCCCAGCAGAGCGCGGCGCATGAACACGAACTCGTGGAACGGCAGCCAGAGATGGGTCGCGGAGTGCATCACGCGACCTGCATCCGCGGTTGCTGGAGAATCAGGTCTTGACTGGGCGCAAGCACGCAGCCGCTGCTTTTGATCTGCAGGGTCTGGGGCAGGTGTTGGCGTACGGCGGCCAGGTCATGGCAGACCACGACCAGGGTTCGTCTTTCGGCATGCCAGGCGTGGATGTGCTTCCATAACAGCGCTTGCCCTTCTTCATCCAGCGCGGCGTGGGGTTCGTCCAGCAGCAGTAGCGGCGCTTCGGCCAGGCTGAGACGCGCGAGCAGGGCGCGTTGCATTTCGCCGCCGGACAACGCCATCAACGGCCGTCGCTCCAGACCGTCCAGGCACCAATCTTTCAACACGGCACGCAGGCGTTGCCGGCGTTGTAGTGGTGTGTCTTGGCTGCCCCAGAATCCAGCGGCCACCAGCTCTTCCAGGGTGATTGGAAACTGGCGGTCCAGGTAGTGCTGTTGCGCCAGGAACGACAGGCCGCCGCGTCGTGGAACCTGCAGAATGATGTTTCCGGCCAAGGGTTTCTGCAACCCCGCGATGACTTTCAACAAGCTGCTTTTGCCCGAGCCGTTGGCACCGATGACGCCGGTGAGGCTACCTTTGGCCAGCTCTATATCGATCGCCGGTGTCAATGGTTGGCCTGGCGCGCCCCAGCGCAATTGGTTGCACCTGATCACTTGGATGCCCTCGTCCAGCGGCTTTCGGCCACCGCGTCATGCGCGTGCAGGCTTTCGGCATGAACCACCTTCAGATGGAAAGCGTTGACGGCCGCTGAGCGTTGCAGCGCCAGGTTCAAGCGGCGAGCGGCATCCTCGCAAAACATCAGGTTCTGCCCGTTGGCCAGAGCGAAGGCTTGTTCGTCGGCACGTTTGACGGCGGTTTGCACAGCGGTGCCAAGCGCGGCTTCGGCGTTGTCGATCAACTCAGCCAGCGGCAGCGTTGGCCGCTGACTGTTCAGATGAATGTGCAGTTGGGCGCTGCTGCGTTGACTGTGGGGCGTGGCCACGATGCCTTTTACGCTGCCGAGCCAAGCCAGGACATCTGCGTGTTGCAGCGAGGTGTTGCCGAAGTCATCGACAAATTGCTGCTGAATCAACTGCCTGGCGAGGGCTGCGGAGCAAGGGCAGGTGGAAGAGTAAGTGACGTCAATTTTTAGTTCCACGTGGAACATCTGGTTTTCCAGGCGCGCTTCGATGCTGATTGGGTAGGTCTTCCAACCCGCTAACGGGCTTACCATCGCGGGACGTTTAAGCAGCAAGTCGACATGAATCCGCAGATAAGCATTACTCGCCAAGCCTTCGTGACTATCAAGGAAGTGCTGCAACACCCCGCGCAACAGGGCCGGCTGCAGATCGTCCTGTTCAAGTTTCTCTAGCGCCAGGTACAAGCGCGACATGTGAATGCCGCGTGCCTCGCCGTCGTCCAGGCTCACGCCGGCATCAACCTTTGCGCTCAAGCGCTGGCCGTCGATGAGGATGGGAAGGGCAATGCCGCACATGCCCACCCAGTCGAGCGGCAAGGCTTGGCGTGAAGCCTGCGCGGCGATATCCGGCAGAGTCAGCGCGTTCATGAGCAGGTCCAACGTTGGTAATAAAAGGATATGTTATAGTATAACAATTAAATCGACGATTATTTTCTGCGGTGTATCCCATGCACAGACGTCAGCTTCTCAATCTGCTCCTGGCCAGTGCGCTGTTCACATTGCCGTGGGGGGTTGGCGCGACACAGATTCGCAATGCCCGTGTGTGGCGCTCGGAGGACAAGCTGCGGCTGGTGTTCGATCTCAGCGGTCCGGTGAGCTACAAAACCTTTTCCCTGGCGGCTCCCGAGCGACTGATCATCGACTTGAACGGCGCGAACCTGAGCGGTGATTTCAGCCAACTTGCGCTGGCCAACAGCGGTATCAGGTCGATTCGCTCGGGGCATCTGGGCAAGAACGACACGCGGATCGTTCTGGATCTGGTGGCGCCCATGCAGCTCCACAGCTTTCTTTTGCCTCCGCAGGATGGGCAAGGGCATCGCCTGGTACTGGATTTGACCAGCGCCACGCAGGCACCGTTATCAATCGCCACGGCGGGCGCGCCTGTGAACAGGACTCACCCCAAGCGCGACATCATCGTTGTGGTCGATCCCGGCCACGGCGGCAAAGACCCAGGGGCCGTCGGCGCCAAGGGCGAGCGCGAAAAGGACGTGGTGCTGTCCATCGCTCAACGGCTGGCCAAGCGTTTACAGCGCGAGAAAGGCTTTGACGTGAAGCTGGTACGCAATGCTGATTTTTTCGTGCCGTTACGCAAACGGGTGGAGATTGCCCGCAAGCACAATGCCGACATGTTTATTTCGGTACACGCCGATGCGGCGCCCAGGCTAACCGCCTCCGGTGCGTCGGTGTATGCATTATCCGAAGGCGGTGCGACTTCGGCGACCGCGCGCTTCATGGCGCAACGGGAAAACGGCGCCGACCTGCTGGGAGCAACCAGCCTGCTAAGCCTTGCGGACAAGGACCCGATGCTCGCGGGGGTGATTCTTGATATGTCGATGAACGCCACGATCGCCGCCAGCTTGCAACTGGGCAGCACCGTGCTGGGCAGTTTGGCGGGCATTACCACGCTGCATCAGAAACGCGTGGAACAGGCCGGATTCGCAGTGCTCAAGTCACCGGATGTACCGTCGATCCTGGTGGAAACCGGATTTATTTCCAACGCCCGCGACAGCCAGCGGTTGGTCACTGCGCGGCATCAACAGGCGATAGCGGATGGGTTGTTTGAAGGCTTGCAGCGCTATTTCCAGAAACACCCACCGATCAACAGCTACATGGCCTGGCTTCAGGAACAGCAGAAAGCCCAGGCCTAACAGCCGGTGAGACGGTTGCAGGTGAACTTGGCGCGGGCGCCTGCGGAGCTTGAAAAGCGGTTGATGGTGGTCCAGCCCACCCGTCGGGTGTAGCCCACCCACGCCTCGCCATCGCTGGCCAGCCCGGTGAAGAACGTCAGTTGTCCGTAGCGGCTGCTGGTCTGGGCCCAATAGCGTTTGCCAAGCACCTCGAACCCGCGCAAATACGTGGTATTGCCGTACGTCGCGACACTGTAGGCATTGCCCTCGGGATCAACGCAAGCCAGCAGGTTGGCGCTGCGCGTGCAGTTGGCCACAGGGCTTGGCACTTGGGCATTGGCCTGGTTCGCAATCACCAGTACCAGTGCGCACAACAGGTATCTCATGGGGTGCCTCGAAGCATTGAGGGACTCCAGCATTGCGCCCTTCGTCGTGACGAGCAAGGGTAAGATTGGATTATTTGTAATGTTATACTATAACATTAAAAAACAGCCGCTCCGTGAACCTGCCCCTATGACCGAACAAGACCTCCTTGCCCAATCGCCCGCCGACTACATGAACGAAGCCCAACTAGGGTTTTTCCGCGACTTGCTGTTGGCGCAACGGTATGACCTGCAAGCGCGGATCGAAACCGAGTTCCTGGTGCTGCGGGAACAAGAACCCTGCAGCGACCCGGCCGATGTCGGCAGCGCGGAAGAGCAGCGTCAATGGCAGTTGCGCTTGCTGGAGCGGGAAAAAAAGCTTCTCGACAAGATCGACGAAGCCTTGGAACGCGTGGCGCGTGGTGAATACGGCTGGTGCTGCGAGACCGGCGAAGCCATCGGCCTCAAGCGCCTGTTGCTGCGGCCCACGGCCACGCTGTGTATCGAAGCCAAAGAACGTGAAGAGCTGCGCGAACGCCATCAACGGGCGATTTGACCGGCCAACCTGATGAGGAATACCTGATGACCGACCGTCTCCCCGTCACTGTGCTGTCCGGATTTCTCGGCGCCGGTAAAAGCACGCTGCTCAACTACGTCCTGCGCAACCGCGACAACCTGCGGGTGGCGGTGATCGTCAATGACATGAGCGAAATCAACATCGATGGCGGTGAGGTGCAGCGGGACGTCACCCTCAATCGTTCGGAAGAAAAACTGGTGGAAATGAGCAACGGCTGCATTTGCTGCACGTTGCGCGAAGATTTACTGATCGAAGTCGGAAAGCTCGCCAGGGATGGTCGATTCGATTACCTGTTGATTGAGTCCACTGGTATTTCCGAGCCGCTGCCGGTGGCTGAAACCTTCACCTTTCGCGACGAAAATGAGCAAAGCCTGGCGGACATCGCGCGCCTGGACACCATGGTTACCGTGGTCGACGGCATGAACTTCCTGCTCGATTATCAGGCCGCTGAAAGCCTGGCTTCCAGAGGCGAAACCCTCGGTGAAGACGACGAACGCTCGATCACCGACCTGCTGATCGAGCAGATCGAATTCGCCGATGTGATCCTGATCAGCAAGATTGATCTGATCAGCAGCCGCGAACGCGAGGAGCTGGTAGCCATTCTGGAGCGCCTCAACGCTCAGGCGCGAATTATCCCGATGGTGATGGGCGAAGTGCCGCTGACAGAAATCCTCAACACCGGGCGCTTCGACTTCGAGCGTGCGGCCCAGGCGCCTGGCTGGTTGCAGGAGTTGCGCGGCGAGCACGTACCGGAAACCCAAGAATACGGCATCGCGTCCACGGCCTACCGCGCTCGGCGCCCGTTTCATCCCCAGCGTTTCTATGACTTCATCGACCGCCCGTGGGTCAATGGCAAATTGCTGCGCTCCAAGGGGTTTTTCTGGCTGGCGAGCAAACACCAGGACGCCGGCAGTTGGTCCCAGGCCGGCGGCCTGATGCGCCATGGCTTCGCCGGGCGCTGGTGGCGCTTTGTGCCCAAGAACCAATGGCCGCAGGACGAGGAAAACGTCGCCGCAATCATGAAAAACTGGACACCTTCAACTGGCGATTGCCGCCAGGAACTGGTGTTTATCGGGCAAAACATCGACTTCACCCAACTGACGGCTGAACTCGACGCGTGCTTGCTGAGCGATGATGAAATGGCCTCGGGTGTCGAAGGCTGGCGCTTGCTGAGCGATCCTTTTGGCCCGTGGTACGAGGAGAGCGCAGCCTGATGCTGGCACCTGTCATTCAACTACGTCCGGTGATTCGTCAGGCTTTCGGTGAAACCCCGCTGATCCTCACCGACATCCTGCAGGACGGCGTGAACCTGGCGCTGTGGCAGCGCCAGTTACCGCTGCACATCGCCGAATTCGGTGCCTTGCTGGTGTCACTGAACGAGCCGTTGGCCGAGTCGCTGGTGCTGGAGTTGGACAGCGAACAGGCTGAACCCGATTTGCGCGGTCTGGCATCGGGCTTCAGTGATCTTGAAGGCTATGAAGGCTTTATCGCCGACGTGTCGTGGCTGGTCAGCGCCTTTGCGTGCCTGCTGGGCGCCAAGCGTATCGGGGTGCGGTTAAGGCTGCTGGATAAAGCCATGTGCCCACGGTTTCACGTCGATCATGTGCCCGTGCGGTTGATCACCACTTATGCCGGGATTGGCAGCCAATGGTTGCGGGAAGGGGTGATGGACCGGCGCAAGTTGAGTCAGGCAGATGCGGAGCCCGAAGCGCGTATCGAGCAAATCCACTGTGGTGAAGTGGCCTTGCTCAAGGGCGAAAAATGGCATGGCAATGAAGGCTTCGGCGTGATCCACCGTTCGCCAGCGCTGGCAGCCAATCAGCGACGGCTGATTCTGACCCTGGATTGGTTGGCATAACCGCGTAGGATCAAGCCTTTCTACAGGTCCGACATATCCCCGATGCTCCAGAACATTCCCACCCACGTGATTGCCGGCCCATTGGGTGCCGGCAAGACCAGCCTGATCCGACACCTGCTCGCCCAACGTCCGGCCAACGAACGCTGGGCGGTGTTGATCAATGAGTTCGGGCAGATCGGCCTGGACGCTGCGCTGTTGACCCGCGACGACGAGGGTATTGCCCTGGGTGAAGTGGCGGGCGGCTGCCTGTGCTGTGTGAATGGCGCGCCTTTTCAGATAGGACTGGGCCGATTGCTGCGTAAGGCCAAGCCGGACCGATTGTTCATCGAGCCCTCAGGCTTGGGGCACCCGGCGCAATTGCTCAGGCAATTACACCAGGCTCCGTGGCAAGGCGTGCTGGCCGTTCAGCCGTGTGTGCTGGTTCTCGACGCGCAGGCGCTGGCGGCGGGCAAGCCGTTGCCGGATGCTCAGCGTGAGGCGTTGGTCGGTGCAGGTCTGCTGGTGTTGAACAAGGCTGAAGGGCTGGACGACACGCAGCGCGCGAGCATTGAAGATCAATTGCCGGCGTGCCCTCGATACTGGACACGCCAAGCGGACTTGCCCTTGGCGCAGCTTCCGGGGCTGTGTGTTCAAGCCGGGACGGCTGTGGATAACTTGGAATTGCCCAAGGGAGCGGCGTCAATGCCGCACATCTGGAGCGATCCATTGCTGCCGATCTGCCTGCATCAGGCTCAGGAAGACGGCTGGAGCATCGGTTGGCGTTGGCATCCGAGCCAGCGATTCGACCCGAAAAAGCTCCGGCAATGCCTGGCATCCGTGGATTGGCGGCGCGCCAAGCTGGTTATCCACAGCCCGGACGGCTGGGTTTCGGCTAACGCTGTGGATAACGCGCCGCTGACTTGGCAACCCAGCGAGTGGCGGCGAGACTCGCGCATCGAGTTGATTTTCAACCAGGCGCAGGAGGTTGCGGGGTTGCAAAGCGCCTTGGCTGCTTGCCGTCAGTGACGGCTTTTGCTGTGTTCCTGGCGCCATTGGCTTAATTCAATCACTTCTGCGCTGGGCTGCGGCGTCTTGATCTCGAACGGGTAGGGCGCCAGTTCAATCTGTGCGCTGTGGGCACCGAACTGGGTGATGGTGCCAGGATGGCGGGCTTCGCCGGTCACGGTGAACTCAAAGTTGTAGATCCGCGCCAACCGACGCCGACCGTTGGCATCCTTCACAAAACCGATGCGCTTCAAGGCCACGGCGCCGTCGAGCAGTTCGATGTCGAGCTTGGCGCAATGCTGCTTGACCCGTTCCAGCGCGCGCTCGCGCAGGCCATGGTTGTGCCACACCCACGCAGCAGCGGCCGCGAGCAGCATCAGCACGAAGATATTTCCCAGGGTCAGCATTCGATGAACTCCAACAAAGTATGAGCAGCTTAACTGCGACGCTGGTCTGTCGTACAGGCTGCGTTTAGACGCATACTGCGCGGCCAGAAATTAACCGTTTTACGGAAGTCCCTTGCATGAAACGTACGCCTCATCTGCTTGCGATCCAGTCCCATGTGGTCTTCGGCCATGCCGGAAACAGCGCTGCCGTATTTCCCATGCAGCGGATCGGAGTGAATGTCTGGCCACTCAACACCGTGCAGTTCTCCAACCACACCCAGTATGGTCAATGGGCGGGAGAAGTGTTGGCACCGCAGCAAATTCCCGCACTGGTTGAAGGGATCGCGGCGATTGGTGAGTTGGGCAACTGTGACGCGGTGTTGTCCGGGTATCTGGGCAGTGCGGCCCAGGGGCGGGCGATCCTGACGGGGGTGGCGCGGATCAAGGCAATCAACCCGAAAGCGCTGTACCTGTGCGATCCGGTGATGGGGCACCCGGAAAAAGGCTGCATCGTGCCGCAGGACGTCAGTGATTTCCTGCTGGACGAGGCGGCCGCCATGGCCGACTTCCTGTGCCCCAACCAGTTGGAGCTGGACAGTTTTTCCGGACGCAAACCGCAGTCACTGCTCGATTGCCTGGGCATGGCGCGGGCGCTGTTGGCTCGCGGGCCGAAAGCGGTGCTGGTCAAGCACCTGGACTATCCCGGCAAGCTGGCGGAGGGTTTCGAGATGCTGCTGGTGACCGCCGAAGGCAGTTGGCACCTGCGTCGGCCACTGCTGGCGTTTCCACGCCAGCCGGTAGGTGTGGGCGATCTGACATCGGGCCTGTTCCTGGCACGAGTATTACTCGGAGACAGCCTGTTGGCCGCCTTCGAATTCACCGCGGCGGCGGTGCACGAAGTGCTGCTGGAAACCCAGGCCTGCGCCAGTTACGAGTTGGAACTGGTGCGGGCCCAGGACCGAATCGCCCATCCGCGCGTCCGGTTCGAGGCGACGGCAATCGGTCTTTGAGGTAACGCAGCGGGTTGAAGTGCTGTCTTGGGCTGAGTGGATGAGCCTTTTGTGTTTGGCTTGAGATCCACCCCTCACCCCAACCCTCTCCCCAGAGGGGAGAGGGGGCCGATTGGGGGATACTGGCGATCTGCGGCGACCTGAAAGGTCGATTTTGAATCCGTAATCAGAAGCGGTTTTTCAAGTCGCACCTATTCTCGGCACACTTCGGCCAGGTCCCACTCTCCTTTGGCGGAGAGGGAGCCGATTGGGGGATACTGGCGATCTGCAGCGACCTGAAAGATCGATTTTGAATCCGCAATCAGAAGTGGTTTTTCAAGTTGCACCTGTTCTCGGCACACTTCGGTCAGGTCCCACTCTCCTTTGGCGGAGAGGGAGCCGATTGGGGGATACTGGCGATCTGCAGCGACCTGAAAGATCGATTTTGAATCCGTAATCAGAAGCGGTTTTTCAAGTTGCACCTGTTCTCGGCACACTTCGGCCAGGTCCCACTCTCCTTTGGCGGAGAGGGAGCCGATTGGGGGATACTGGCGATCTGCAGCGACCTGAAAGGTCGATTTTGAATCCGTAATCAGAAGCGGCTTTTCAAGTTGCACCTGTTTTCGGCACACTTCGGCCAGCTCCCACTCTCCTTTGGTGGAGAGGGAGCCGATTGGGGGATACTGGCGATCTGCGGCGGCCTGAAAGATCGATTTTGAATCCGTAATCAGAAGCGGTTTTTCAAGTTGCACCTGTTTTCGGCACACTTCGGCCAGGTCCCACTCTCCTTTGGTGGAGAGGGAGCCGATTGGGGGATACTGGCGATCTGCGGCGACCTGAAAGGTCGATTTTGAATCCGTAATCAGAAGTGGTTTTTCAAGTTGCACCTGTTCTCGGCACACTTCGGCCAGCTCCCACTCTCCTTTGGTGGAGAGGCGGATACTGGCGGTTTACATCGACCTGAAAAACCGCAGTCAACACGGTTTCCCAGGTCGCCCATTTTCTCCGCACACTTCGGTCTGCCCCCTCGCCCCTCTGGGGAGAGGGTTGGGGTGAGGGGCGGATCTCAAGCCGGCCACCTATCGCACGGCCACCCCGGGATTTTCAAATGGGATACGCCATAGCCCACGTCGCGGCGAAACCTTCAGCTCGACAGCCCGCCTCAACCCGATGCGGCTGGCTTTTCAACTACTTGAAAGGCTAGCCATTAAGGCGCGTCGGCCTTGATCTCCCGGTAGCGCTTTTCCAGTTCCTGGCGGATCTGTCGGCGCTGCTGCGCTTGCACGAACCGGCGCCGATCTTCGCTGTTCTGCGGCTGCAGTGGCGGAACGGCGGCGGGCTTGCGGTTGTCGTCCACCGCGACCATGGTGAAGAAACAACTGTTGGTATGGCGTACCGAGCGCTCGCGGATGTTTTCGGTGACCACCTTGATCCCCACTTCCATCGACGTATTGCCGGTGTAGTTGACCGACGCCAAAAACGTCACCAGCTCGCCGACATGGATCGGCTCGCGGAAAATTACCTGATCCACCGACAACGTCACGACATAGCGACCGGCGTAACGGCTGGCGCAGGCGTAGGACACTTCGTCGAGGTACTTGAGCAGCGTGCCGCCATGGACATTGCCTGAGAAGTTGGCCATGTCTGGGGTCATCAATACCGTCATCGACAGCTGGGCGTTTCCGGGTTCCATAGCACACTCACGGTTGTAGGCATTGGTTGGGGAGGCACCTCTGCGGGTGCTCGAATCATTGCAGAACTATCCCTAACGGGACGCCGGGACGTGGGTTGTCGTCACGCCCGGCGCTATCTGTTTCCATATATTGCACCGGCTTCCCGCAGGAAGTCGCGGTGTTAACCTTGGAAAGCCCGGTTCAGAGGGCATTTCTTACGTTTAAGGCAGGCTTTTCCTTCCGCGTATTGCGATTATGTGAACGACAGCACCGGAGTCGGAAAAGCGCCTGCACCCTTAGGAGCCGCTCGCCATGCACGCCATCAGCTTTATCCAGGACCTGGCCGTGATCATGCTGGTGGCGGGGGTGGTGACGGTACTGTTCCATCGTTTCAAGCAGCCGGTGGTCCTGGGGTATATCGTCGCCGGCCTGATCATCGGTCCCCATACCCCTCCCTTCGGCCTGATTCACGACGAGGACACCATCAAGACCCTGGCCGAACTGGGGGTGATTTTCCTGATGTTCTGTCTGGGCCTGGAGTTCAGCCTGCGCAAGTTGTTCAAGGTGGGTGTCACCGCATTTATCGCGGCCTTTCTGGAAATCATCCTGATGATCTGGGTCGGCTTCGAGATTGGCCAATGGTTCGACTGGAACACCATGGACTCGCTGTTCCTCGGCGCAATCCTGGCGATTTCCTCCACCACCATCATCGTCAAGGCGCTTAATGACCTGAAGATGAAAAACCAGCGCTTTGCCCAACTGATTTTTGGCGTGCTGATTGTCGAAGACATCCTGGGCATCGGCATCATTGCCTTGCTCTCGAGTATCGCCGTCAGCGGCACGGTCAGCTCCGGCGAGGTGTTTTCCACGGTCGGCAAACTGTCGTTGTTCATGATCGTCGCCCTGGTCATTGGCATTTTGCTGGTGCCACGGCTGTTGGCCTATGTGGCCACATTCGAAAGCAACGAGATGCTGTTGATCACGGTCCTGGGACTGTGTTTTGGTTTTTGCCTGCTGGTGGTCAAGCTGGAATACAGCATGGTGCTGGGGGCGTTCCTGATCGGCGCAATCATGGCTGAATCCCGGCAGTTGGTGAAAATCGAGCGCTTGGTCGAGCCGGTCCGCGATATGTTCAGCGCGATTTTTTTTGTCGCCATCGGTTTGCTGATCGACCCGCAGATCCTGTTGCAATATGCCTGGCCGATTGCGGTGATCAGCGTGGCCGTGGTGCTGGGCAAAATGCTTTCCTGTGGCCTGGGAGCCTTTATCGCCGGCAACGATGGCAGGACTTCGTTGCGCGTAGGGATGGGACTGTCACAAATTGGCGAGTTTTCGTTCATCATCGCCGCGCTGGGGATGACCTTGCAGGTCACCAGCGATTTTCTCTATCCCGTGGCGGTCGCCGTATCCGCCATCACCACGCTGCTGACACCGTACTTGATCCGTGGCGCCGACCCGCTGTCCCTGAAGATCGCAGCGATAATGCCGCAACGCATGAGCCGGGTGTTCGGGATGTATGGCGAATGGCTGCGCAGTATTCAGCCGCAGGGCGAGGGCGCGATGCTGGCGTCGATGATCCGCAGGATCATCCTGCAGGTGGGAGTGAATCTGGCGCTGGTCATTGCGATTTTCTTTGCCGGCAGCTTTTTCGCGCTGCGCATTGGCGACTACCTGGAAGGCTGGATCAGCGATCCGGGTTGGCAGAAAGCACTGATCTGGGGTGGGGCGTTGCTGCTGTCGCTGCCATTCCTGATCGCGGCGTACCGCAAGCTCAAGGCTCTGTCGATGTTGCTGGCGGAGATGAGCGTCAAGCCGGAAATGGCCGGGCGCCACACCCAGCGTGTGCGACGGGTGATCGCGGAGCTGATCCCGATCCTCTCGCTGCTGGTGATCTTCGTGCTATTGGCAGCCTTGTCGGCGAGTATCTTGCCGACCCAGAAGCTGCTGGTGCTGATTGCGGTGGTCGCGGCAGCGGTGGCCGCCGTGCTCTGGCGCTGGTTCATCCGCGTGCATACGCGGATGCAGGTGGCCTTGCTGGAAACCCTGGATAACCACAATGACACGCCGGAACACTGATGACTCGCGACAGAAATCGGCTTGTCGGTGATGACCCATATCCGTAGCCGCTGTCGAGCCTTGGCGAGGCTGCGTCTGCGGTGTGTCAGACAGTCCGTAAACGCAGCCTCGCCAAGGCTCGACAACTGCTACGCATGAGTGTTGTTCAATCGTGGCGGAGCATCAGCTTTCCAGCCAGACGTCCCGTGCCCAGTGCCATACCGATTCCCAGGACTCTTCGGTGACCAGTTCTTCGTCACCGGACCATAGCACCACGGTGCCGTCTTCTTCGACGCAGTAATAGTCTTCGCCGTCCTGACAGATCGGGATCAATTCGCGCGGTACGCCGATATCCCAAGCGGTCGCGGCGACTTCCGGCAGGTAGGTGTGAGAACCGGGATCGGTAATGGTTACCGGCTCCAGGCTGCCGTAGACCACATCGCTGACCGTCAGCAGGAATTCCTTGAAGACGAACGGGATGTTAATGAACAACTGTTCTTCAACTTCCACCAGTTGGTCTTCGTCAGGCAGTTCCAGAGGAACCGGTACAGGCTCGTTCGCTTCACGCAATTGTTCGATGACTTCTTCCACGGCCGGGATCCTCTTGCTAGATGGCGCGGTTTATAGGAGCGTTTTATACAGTAGCTCGCTATAAGTGCAACCGTGAAATAGAAAACCCCGGACAAGTCCGGGGTTTTTGTTACTGCGTGCTGAAGCCTTGCAGGATCAGGCGTTCTGGCGGATACCGGCGACCAGCCAAGGCTGGTTTTCACCTTGCGGACGCTCCATGTTCCAGCTTTCGCTGAACACTTCGCCCTGGTCGAAGCGCGAGGTCTTCGACACGCCGCTGAAGGTCAGCGTAGCGATGGTCTTGTCGGCACGGTCGTCCACGCCTTCCAGCTGTACCTGCAGGTCGTCGATGTAGGTCGACTGGAACGCGTCGCCCAGGTCGGCACGTTCGCGCTTGAGGAACTCCAGCAGTTGTGGGGTCACGAACTCGGCGATCTTGTCCATTTCGTTGGCGTCCCAGTGTTGCTGCAGGGACTGGAAGTGGTTGCGGGCCGCTTCAACGAAACGCTCTTCGTTGAACCAGGCGGGCGCATTGATTACCGGACGCGCGGCGGCCGGGGCTGCCGAACCGCCAAAGATCGAGCCCATGGCAGGCTTTTGCTCGAACACTTCACGCTGCATCGGCGCGCCGGCTGGAGCCAGGTGCTCCTGTTGCTTGCGACGACGGGCGGCGATGAAACGGAAGATCACGAAGGCGATCAGCGCCATGATCAGGATGTCGAAAATCTGCATGCCCTGGAAGCCGTCACCCATGAACATGGAGGCGAGCAGGCCACCGGCGGCGATACCGGCCAGAGGGCCCAGCCAGCGCGAAGCACCGCCGGCTTTGGCAGCGGCACCCGCGGCGCCGGCCGTGGCAGCTGCACCGCCGGCACCGGCGGCTGGCGCCATTTTGCTGGTTTGGTGGCTCGGCGCGGAACCGAAGCTTTTGCCGCCGCCGAAGCGCTTGGCGTTGGCGTCGAGGCTCATCGTCAGGCCAATGCACAACGCCATGGCGATGCTAAGAAAACGTTTCATAAAGGGAATTCCCATTTGTGGATTGCACGCGCGCCATGTTGCACAGGTGTGATCTCAGTGGCTAGCGGCATAATGTTTCGGGCTTTTGCGTAAGACAGAATCCGAATGATCTGTAGGACTTATTACAGATATTGGCCCGCCGCGTGTAAAAACAAGTGTAGGCCCATAAACCTTTCATTGCAGGAGCGAGGGGGCGCCTAGCCCTTGCTCGCGAAAAACCTGAGGGCACCCTCAGGTCTTCCGTGTCATCGTTAACGCACTTCGCGAGCAGCTCGCGCCTACCGGGGCCCAATGCCGCCAGGTCTCATATCGCTTCGAGCTTGGCGTAGCCCATCATCAGCCACTTGCTGCCTTCGGCGAAGTTCACCTGCACCCTTGCCTGGGCGCCGGAACCTTCGAAGTTGAGGATCACGCCCTCCCCGAAGATTGCATGTTTGACCTGCTGGCCCAGGCTGAAGGGCGTCTCGGGAATTTCCGAACCGGCGAACAGGCTATTGTTGCTTTTCTGTTGGCTGCCGCCGAACGGACGGCTGACGCTGTTGGACAGCCGCACTTCCTGAATCAGTCCTTTCGGCACTTCCCGTACGAAGCGTGACACCTTGTTGTAGGTCTCGCTGCCGTACAGGCGACGGGTTTCAGCGTACGTCATCACCAGATTCTGCATGGCGCGGGTGATGCCGACGTAGGCCAGACGACGCTCTTCCTCCAGGCGGCCCGGCTCTTCCAGGCTCATTTTGTGCGGGAACAGGCCTTCTTCCATGCCGACCAGGAATACATAAGGGAATTCCAGGCCTTTGGCGCTGTGCAGCGTCATTAATTGCACGCTGTCTTCGTGCTCGTCGGCCTGGGTATCGCCGGCTTCCAGGGACGCATGGCCGAGGAAAGCCGCCAGCGGTGAAAGGTCGGCGTCTTCTTCGCTGTTTTCGAAGGCGCGGGCGGCGCTGACCAGTTCCTCGAGGTTTTCTACCCGGGCCTGGCCCTTCTCGCCTTTTTCCGCCTCGTGATAAGCGATCAGCCCGGATTGTTCGATCACGGTCTGGGTCATCAGGTGCAGGGGCATTTCCAGGCACTTGGCGGCGAGGTTGTCGATCAGCTCGACAAATACGCCCAAGGCGCCGGCGGCGCGGCCCGTCAGGCCTTTATTGGCGATCAGCAGGCGCATCGCTTCCCACATCGATACATCGCTGTGGCGCGCATGTTCACGAATCGCTTCGACGGTTTTCTCGCCGATGCCACGCGCCGGTACGTTGATCACCCGCTCCAGCGCTGCATCGTTGCCGCGACCTTCCAGCAAGCGCAGGTACGCCATGGCGTTCTTGATCTCGGCGCGCTCGAAGAAGCGTTGGCCGCCATAGATGCGATACGGGATGCGCTCGCGCAGCAACGCCTCTTCCAGCACCCGCGATTGGGCGTTGGAACGGTACAGAATGGCGATGTCGCTGCGGGCCAGGCCGGTTTTCAGGGCGCTTTCGATGGTTTCCACCACGTAGCGCGCTTCATCGTGCTCGTTGAAGGCGGCGTAGAGGTTGATCGCCTCGCCTTCACCGCCGTCGGTCCACAGCTCTTTACCCAGGCGCCCGGTGTTGTTGGCGATCAAGGCGTTGGCGGCCTTCAGGATGCCCGCGGTGGAGCGGTAGTTCTGCTCCAGGCGAATGGTCTCGGCGTCCGGGAAGTCTTCGGAGTACTGGTAGATATTCTCGATTTTCGCGCCGCGCCAGCCATAGATCGACTGGTCGTCATCGCCCACCACCATCAAGCTGTCACCGCCCTTGGCCAGCAGACGCAGCCAGGCGTACTGCACGGCGTTGGTATCCTGGAATTCGTCCACCAGGATATGCCGGAAGCGTTTCTGGTAGTGCGCCAGCAATCCCGGGTTGTCACGCCACAAGTCGAGGGCGCGCAGCAGCAGTTCCGAGAAGTCGATGACGCCGGCGCGCTGGCAGGCGACTTCGTAGGCTTCATAAATGCTGCGCATGGTCGCCAGGAACAGATCGCCACTGGCTTGAATATGCTGTGGGCGCAGGCCTTCATCCTTCTGGCCGTTGATAAACCACTGGGCCTGACGGACCGGCCAACGCTGCTCATCCAGGCCCAGCTCGCGAATCACCCGCTTGACCAGGCGTTGCTGGTCATCGCTGTCGAGAATCTGGAAGGTCTGGCTCAGGCCCGCTTCCTGCCAGTGAGCCCGCAACAAGCGGTGCGCCAGGCCGTGGAAGGTGCCAACCCACATGCCGGCCGGGCTGATGCCCATCAACTGCTCGATGCGGTGGCGCATCTCGGCAGCGGCCTTGTTGGTGAACGTCACCGACAGGATGGAGTGGGGGGACGCGTTTTCAACCTGGATCAACCAGGCGATACGGTGCACCAGCACTCGGGTTTTACCGGAGCCAGCACCGGCCAGGACCAACTGACGGCCAACGGGGGCGGCTACGGCCTGGCGTTGGGCATCGTTGAGAGAGTTCAGCAGAAGAGAGAGATCATCGCGCATCGGCGCATTCTAGGGTGCCGGATGAAGGGGGGCAAATCCCAATGCCGGGTGGTCGCTGGAAAAACACCGGCGCGGGGTCCGACAAGGCCTTGATCATCGCTCGGTGATGACTGGTTAGTCATCGCGTGCAGCCCGCAGCCTGTCTTGTTCAGGCGCTCTGGCATCGGCGTTTGTGCCTGTTTGTTCAGGTGTTTTTATGCTCCACGGGAGTTTGGTCTGTCGGCTTGCTTGTGTATGCTCCGTCGACGTTTCGGGCTCACCATTATAAGAACACTGCCTATGACCCTTAGCACTGACCCGTCTGGCCCTTCGGTAGCGCCAGCGCAGGTTATTCGCAAACACTACGCCATGGAGATGGCGGTCGAGCGCACGCGCCTGCTGTACCAAGGCTCATTGCTGCCCACTTTATTGATGTTGATTAACGGTTTGGTCTGCGCCTGGTTACTCTGGAGCCCGCAGCGCGCTGTCGTGGTCGGCATTGGGATGGTGTGGCTGCTGGCGCTGGTGGCACTGCGGGTGATTCAAGTCGCGGCGTTCGACTCCGCCATGCCCAGTCGCCAGGCGCAGCCGATCTGGCGGCGGATGTTCATGTTGGGCTCGGGCGCCAGTGGCTTGACCTTGGCCAGTGCAGCGATTGCCCTGGTGCCGGTGGACAGTTTCGTGCAGCAGGCCTGGGTTTTTGGGCTGATCGGGATGGCCACGCTTTCGGCCAGCGTGGCCTATGCCGTGAGCCTGCCGGCATTTCTGTCGTTTGCCTTGCCATGCCTGGTTCCGGCCATTGTTTATCTCTTCTGGAGGGGTGACCCGCAGCAGCAGGGCTGGGGTGTGCTCGGCCTGATTCTGCTGGCGTCCTTGAGCCTTGTAGCGTGGCAGGTCAATCGTCTGATCCAGCGCGGGTTGCTGCGGCGCTTCCAGAATCAGGCGTTGATCGAACATTTGCAGCACGCCCGGCAGCGTAGCGACCAGTTGAATCTGGAGCTGAGCCGTGAGGTCGAGCAGCGGCGCCAGGTGGAACAAGAGTTGCGCGAAGCCCAGGTCGGCCTGCAAAGCCGCGTTGAACAGCGGGGCCAGGAGTTGGACGCTGCCAGCCTGGCCTTGAGCAAAAGCGAGGCGCGGCTGGTGATGGCGTTGCAAGCCAGTGAACTCGGCTTGTGGGACTGGAACCTGCAGACCGACGAGGTGCATCACACGCAGATCAAGGAGCTGTTCGGTCTGGAGCCGGACGGTGTCAAGGCGATGCTCAGCCACCTCAAGCCGCGCCTGCATCCAGACGATTTACCATTGCTCAAGCGAGCGCTGGTCGAGCACTTGAAAGGCCGTAGCGAGGACTATCGGGTGGAATACCGGGTGCGGCATCACGCCGGACATTGGGTATGGATCCAGGACCGTGGGCGGGCGGTGGAGCGTGCCGCCAACGGGCGCGTCATCCGGATGCTCGGCACGCGGCGCGATATCAGTGCCGGCAAGGCCCTGGAAGAGCAACAGCGGCTGGCGTCGACAGTGTTCGAGGCCGCGAGTGAAGGCATCGTGATTCTCGACCCGGACTATGTCCTGATCGCGATCAACCAGGCCTTCAGCCGCGTCACCGGTTTTGATATCGGCGACATGCTGGGACGCAATGTGGTCGAACTGCCGTGCAGCCGCGATGCCCGGCGCCACTTCCCGGCGATTCGCCAGGCGTTGCTCAGTCACGGTACCTGGCAAGGGGAGCTGGTGGAGGCGCGCAAGAACGGCGAACTCTATCCGCAATGGCTGCAATTGAACGTGGTGCGCGATATCCGGGGAAAAATCAGCCATATCGTGGGGTTCTTTGCCGATCTGTCCGCCCGTCGTGAATCCGAGGAGCGCATGCGCTATCTCACCCACTACGACGAGCTGACCGGCCTGGCCAACCGTTCGCTGTTTCGCGAGCGCCTGCACGAAGCTCATCAACGCGTGCGCCAAGGCGGCCGCAGTCTGGCGTTGCTACACATCAACCTGGACCGCTTCAAACTGCTTAATGACAG
Organism: Pseudomonas sp. GQ91; assembly: GCF_059758795.1. Lineage (NCBI taxonomy): Bacteria > Pseudomonadati > Pseudomonadota > Gammaproteobacteria > Pseudomonadales > Pseudomonadaceae > Pseudomonas > Pseudomonas sp. GQ91. The sequence goes on along the minus strand of NZ_JCAXED010000010.1, from coordinate 51,616 downwards.
CCTTGGTCACGAAGTGGCCGACCAGTTATTGCAGAAAATGGCCCGGCGCCTGATTAACGCGTTGCCGGAGGCCGACACCATTGCACGGCTGTCCGGTGATGAATTCGCGGTGTTGTTCGATGCCTACGGCAACCTGTCGAGCCTGGCGCGGGTCGCCACCCGCTTGCTCGCCAAACTGCGGGTGCCGGTGACGGTGGATGAGCATGAACTGGTGGTCAGTGCCTCAATGGGGATCAGCCTGTTGCCAGACAATGCGCGGGAAATTTCCGCGTTGGTGAGTCAGTCGAACATGGCCATGCAGCACGCGAAACACTTGGGCGGTAACAACTTTCAGTTTTATACCGACAGCCTGCAAGCCAGCACCCTGGAGCGTCTACAGTTGGAAAACCAGCTGCGCAAGGCGATTGATGAGCGGCAATTGAGCGTGTACTACCAGCCCAAGTTATGCCTGGCCACGGGCAAGATGAATGCCGCCGAGGCGCTGGTGCGCTGGGACCACCCGCAATGGGGCAGCGTACCGCCGGGCGACTTCATCGGTCTGGCCGAGGAAACCGGGCTGATTGTGCCGCTGGGGGAGTTCGTGCTGCGTCAGGCCTGTTGGCAGGCATGCGAATGGCAGCGCCAGGGCCTGGCGCCGATTCGGGTCTCGGTCAATCTTTCGGTGCATCAGTTACGCCAAGGCAAGCTGGTGAGCCTGGTGCGTCAGGTGTTGGAGGAAACCGGGCTGGCGCCGCAGTACCTGGAGCTGGAGCTGACCGAAAGCCAACTGCTCGACAGTGTCGAACACATTATCGCCACCTTCCAGCAATTGCGGGACCTGGGAGTGAAGCTGGCCATCGACGATTTTGGCACCGGCTATTCTTCTCTCAGCTACCTCAAGCGCATCCCGGTGGACTACGTGAAAATCGACCAGACGTTTATCCGTGGCCTGGGACAGAGTGGCGAGGACTCGGCGATTACCCGGGCGATCATCGCCATGGCGCATGGGCTGGCGCTCAAAGTCGTGGCCGAAGGCGTGGAGGATCAGCAGCAACTGGATTTTCTCCGGGCTGAACGCTGCGATGAAGTGCAAGGCTATTTGATCAGTCGGCCGATCGAGGCTGACGGCTTGGCGGATTTGTTACGAAAAAATGCAAATTTTCCGTAGCGCCGCCTGGGTTGCGCCAGCGGCTACACAGCAATTATCCGCTGAATCCCCGCTGAATCAGCGCCCAGCAGGGCGATTTAGTGACGCATCGAGCGGGCAAAACAACCATTCTTGTAGTATAACTACAAGCTTGCTACATCCCTGGCGCCTGCCAATAACAAGAGTCCTGCCCTTTGAACCTGTTGCAACATATCGCCCAGTCACGCCACCTGTTACGCAAATCGGAACTCAAGGTTGCCGATCACGTGCTGCTTGATCCTGCGGCTGTGATGCACAGTTCCATGGCTGACCTGGCCCACAGCGTGGGTATCAGCGAGCCGACCATCGTGCGTTTCTGTCGCGCCATCGGTTGCTCGGGGTTCCAGGACCTGAAGCTGAAACTGGCCCAGAGCCTGGCGGCCGGCGCGAGCTTCGGGCAGTTTGCGATTCACGAAGACGACTCCGTCGCCGATTACAGCCTGAAAATTTTTGACACCACCCTGCACACCCTGATGGAAGTGCGGGAAAAGCTCGACCCGGTGGAATTGCAAAAAGCCGTGACCGCCATGTCCCAGGCCCAGCGCGTGGAGTTTTATGGCTTCGGTGCGTCCGGCGCGGTCGCGGCCGACGCCCAGCACAAGTTTTTCCGCCTGCTGCTGACGGCGGCGGCCTACAGTGACCCGCACATGCAGGCGATGTCGGCGGTGACGTTGAAGCCGACGGACGTGGCGATCTGCATTTCCCAGTCCGGCCGCTCCAAGGATTTGCTGATCACCGCCAACCTGGTGCGTGAAAGCGGCGCCTCGCTGATTACCTTGTGCCCGAGCCAGACGCCGTTGGCGGAGCTGTCGACCGTGAACCTGGCGATCGATGTCCACGAAGACACCGAAATCTACACCCCGCTGACGTCGCGTATCGCCCATCTGGTGGTGATTGACGTGCTGGCGATGGGCGTGGCAATGGCGCGCGGCCCCAGCCTGGTCAACCACCTCAAGAGCGTCAAGCGCAGCTTGCGCAGCCTCCGTCTGTCACCCAAGTCCGTCAAAGCCCTCGACGACTAAATGTGGGGCTTGTGTGGGAGCGGGCTTGCTCGCGATGGCGGCGTGTCAGTCACCTTATGCGTGTCTGACCCACCGCTATCGCGAGCAAGCCCGCTCCCACACAAGCCCGCTCTCACATTTTGAATGGCGGCATGTCCAGAAGATTCATCAGCTTGTCATCCTCGCGCCGCCAAACCGTCATCCAGTGCGCCCATCCTGAACTCCCCGTAATCGCATTGGGAGACTCGAAATGGCCCGGCACTACGAAGACAGCACCAGCACCGTCAAGACCCGTCGTCAGCAGGAAGACCAGCGCCGCATGGCGTTCCGTCGTGCAATTGAAGACCGTTGCGAACAACGCCAACTGCTCCAAAGCATCAGTGACTATCCGGAACTGCACTGGCAGGCGCCCGTGGCTGCCCAGCGAAACGCTCAGCCAACGCGCTGATCTGCACCCGCTCGCTGCGGATAAAGCCCAGGAATGCATGGGCCACCGGTGACAGGCGCTTGGCCTTGGCCTGCACCAGGCACCAACTGCGGTACAGCGGCAATTCTTCCACCGGCAGCTCCTTGAGCCCGCCGGTGGCCAGTTCCAGTTTCAAGGCGTGGCGCGTCAGCAGTGCGACACCCAGCCCCGCGACCACACACTCACGCTGCGCTTCGGCCGAGGCCACTTCCACCGTCTGGCTGAAGTGCACGCGTTTCTCCTTGAAGTACTCCTCGCAGGCCAGCCGCGTCCCGGAACCGGGCTCGCGCAGCAACAGCGTGTACGGTTCCAGGTCTTGCAGGCGCAGCGGCCCTTGCAGACTCAAGGGATGGTCGGGCGGTGCCACGGCGACAATCGGATTGTTGAGGAACGGCAGGAATTCCAGGCCCATGTCCTGCGGCACCATGGACATGATCACCAGGTCGTCACGGTTGTCGGACATTCGGCGTATCACCTGGGCCCGGTTCACCACTGTCAGATGCAACTGCACCTCCGGGTGTTGGCGTTTGAAGGCGGCAAACAAATGCGGCACGAAATACTTGGCGCTGGATTCCACCGCCAGTTTCAATTGTCCCTGCAGCGAGCCCTGCATGTCCGAGAGCTGCATGTCGAGGTTTTCCAGGCGGCCGAAAATATCCCGGCTGGCCTTTTGCAAGGCCTCGGCCGCTTCCGTCATGTAGAGTTTCTTGCCGACGTAATCGAACAGCGGCTGGCCGATCAGCTCCTCCAGCTGCCGAATTTGTAGGCTGACGGCCGGCTGTGTGAGAGACATTTCCTCGGCTGCACGGCTGTAGGAGCGCAAATCACAGACTTCATTGAAAATCTGCAGCTGACGCAATGTCATTCGCATCAATGACTTACGCATTATCCAGGTACTCCCGCCGTCGCTCGAAGCGACAACTATAAGTCTTTACTTATACACGACCCAATAATTATTGATTTTTGTTAATCCCTCCCGGGGCATAGTGTGTGTCACGCGACTGGCATGAAACATTTAGTCACGCGCCGACCCGCTCCAAAAGGTCGAAGAACGCAGCAATCGGCTCAAGGGAATTTCCAAGTGATAAAAAAGATCCTGATCGCCAACCGTGGTGAGATTGCCGTACGAATCGTGCGTGCCTGCGCCGAGATGGGCATTCGCTCGGTCGCGGTCTATTCCGACGCCGACCGTCACGCGTTGCACGTCAAACGTGCCGACGAGGCCTACAGCATTGGGGCCGAGCCGTTGGCCGGCTACCTGAACCCGCGCAAACTGGTGAACCTCGCGGTGGAAACCGGTTGTGACGCGCTGCACCCCGGCTACGGCTTCTTGTCGGAAAACGCCGAGCTGGCGGACATTTGCGCCGAACGCGGCATTAAATTCATCGGTCCGGCCGCCGAAGTCATTCGCCGCATGGGCGACAAGACCGAAGCCCGCCGCAGCATGATCAAGGCGGGCGTACCGGTGACACCTGGCACCGAAGGCAACGTTGCGGATATTGCCGAAGCGCTGACTGAAGGCGACCGCATCGGGTATCCGGTGATGCTCAAGGCCACCTCGGGCGGTGGCGGTCGGGGTATCCGTCGTTGCAACAGCCGCGAAGAACTCGAACAAGCCTTCCCCCGGGTTATTTCCGAAGCCACCAAGGCATTCGGCTCGGCGGAAGTGTTCCTGGAAAAATGCATCGTCAATCCCAAGCACATCGAGGCGCAGATCCTCGGTGACAGCTTTGGCAACGTCGTGCACCTGTTCGAGCGCGATTGCTCGATCCAGCGTCGCAACCAGAAACTCATCGAAATCGCCCCAAGCCCCCAACTGACCCCGGAACAGCGCGCCTACATCGGCGATCTGTCGGTACGCGCCGCCAAGGCCGTGGGCTACGAAAACGCCGGTACCGTGGAGTTCCTGCTCGCCGAGGGCGAGGTGTACTTCATGGAAATGAACACGCGGGTGCAGGTGGAACACACCATTACCGAAGAAATCACCGGCATCGACATTGTCCGTGAACAGATTCGTATTGCTTCGGGCCTGCCGCTGTCGGTCAAGCAAGAAGACATCCAGCACCGTGGGTTTGCGTTGCAGTTCCGGATCAACGCCGAAGACCCGAAGAACAATTTCCTGCCGAGCTTCGGCAAGATCACCCGTTACTACGCTCCCGGCGGACCAGGTGTGCGCACCGACACGGCGATCTACACCGGTTACACCATTCCGCCGTTCTACGACTCCATGTGTCTGAAGCTGGTGGTGTGGGCGTTGACCTGGGAAGAGGCGATGGACCGTGGCCTGCGCGCCCTCGACGATATGCGTCTGCAAGGCGTGAAGACCACCGCCGCCTATTACCAGGAAATCCTGCGTAACCCGGAATTCCGCAGTGGCCAATTTAATACAAGCTTTGTGGAAAGCCACCCTGAGCTGACCAACTATTCGATCAAGCGCAAACCCGAAGAGCTGGCCCTGGCCATCGCCGCCGCCATCGCCGCCCACGCAGGCCTGTGAGGAATCAGAACAATGTCCAAGAAAATCTACGTTACAGACACCATCCTGCGTGACGCTCACCAATCGTTGCTGGCGACCCGCATGCGCACCGACGACATGCTGCCGATCTGCGACAAGCTCAACAAAGTCGGCTACTGGTCCCTGGAAGTCTGGGGTGGCGCGACCTTTGATGCCTGCGTGCGCTTTCTGAAAGAAGATCCGTGGGAGCGCTTGCGCAAACTGCGTGCTGCGCTGCCTGACACCCGCCTGCAAATGCTGCTGCGCGGCCAGAACCTGCTGGGCTATCGTCACTACAGCGATGATGTGGTCAAGGCCTTTGTCGCCAAGGCCGCCGTCAACGGTATCGACGTGTTCCGCATCTTCGACGCGATGAATGATGTGCGTAACCTGCGGGTGGCCATCGAGGCGGTAAAAGCCGCCGGCAAACATGCCCAAGGCACCATCGCCTACACCACCAGCCCGGTGCACACCATCGACGCTTTCGTGGCCCAGGCCAAGCAGATGGAGTCGATGGGGTGTGACTCGGTGGCGATCAAGGACATGGCCGGGCTGTTGACGCCTTACGCCACTGGCGAATTGGTCAAGGCGCTGAAAGCCGAGCAAAGCCTGCCGGTCTTCATCCACTCCCACGACACCGCCGGTCTGGCCGCGATGTGCCAACTCAAGGCGATCGAGAACGGTGCCGATCATATCGACACCGCCATCTCCAGCTTCGCCTGGGGCACCAGCCACCCAGGCACCGAATCGATGGTCGCGGCCCTTAAAGGCAGCGAATTCGACACCGGCCTGGACCTGGAACTGCTGCAGGAAATCGGCCTGTACTTCTACGCCGTGCGCAAGAAGTACCACCAGTTCGAAAGCGAATTCACCGCCGTCGACACCCGTGTGCAAGTCAACCAGGTGCCGGGCGGGATGATTTCCAACCTGGCCAACCAGCTCAAGGAACAGGGCGCGTTGAATCGCATGGGTGAAGTGCTGGCCGAGATTCCGCGGGTGCGTGAAGACCTCGGTTTCCCTCCGCTGGTGACGCCGACCTCGCAGATTGTCGGTACCCAGGCGTTCTTCAACGTGCTGGCCGGCGAGCGTTACAAGACCATCACCAACGAAGTGAAACTGTACCTGCAAGGCGGCTACGGCAAAGCGCCGGGCACCGTTAACGAAAAACTGCGTCGTCAGGCGATTGGCAGCGAAGAGGTCATCGATGTGCGTCCGGCCGATCTGCTCAAGCCGGAAATGACCAAGCTGCGCGGCGAAATCGGTGGGTTGGCCAAGTCCGAAGAAGACGTGCTGACCTATGCGATGTTCCCGGATATCGGGCGTAAATTCCTCGAAGAACGTGAGGCCGGTACCCTCAGTCCTGAAGTGCTGTTGCCGATCCCGGAAGCGGGCAGTGTCGCCAAGGCGGGCGGTGAAGGCGTGCCGACCGAGTTCGTCATCGATGTGCACGGCGAAAGCTACCGTGTCGACATCACCGGTGTCGGCGTCAAGGCCGAAGGCAAGCGTCACTTCTATCTGTCCATCGACGGCATGCCCGAAGAAGTGGTGTTCGAACCGCTCAACGAATTCGTCGGCGGCGGCACCAGCAAGCGCAAGCAGGCCAGCGAGCCAGGGCATGTCAGCACGTCGATGCCGGGCAATATTGTCGATGTACTGGTCAAGGAAGGCGATGTGGTCAAGGCCGGCCAGGCCGTGCTGATCACCGAAGCGATGAAAATGGAAACCGAAGTCCAGGCCGCCATCGCCGGCAAGGTCAGCGCCGTCCACGTAGCCAAGGGCGACCGGGTCAATCCTGGCGAAATCCTGATCGAAATCGAAGGCTGATCCCAGCCTTCGAGACTACCGCTTAATCCTCGGGGGGGCATGTGCCCCCTTTTTTTTGCCTGGGCGAAAGCCCGTCAGCGCTTTAGAACGTCATCGTCCATTGCCCGCTCAGGCCCTGGCTGCGGCTGTTGCTGCCGAACTCGCCGGTGTAGGCCAGGCCCACGCTGTGTTGGGCTGACAACGCGAGGTCGAGGCCGGTGTGCAGCGCCAGGCTGTCGCGGTCCAGCGAGGTGCCACCCACCGTGAATTCGCGGCGCGAGGCGTCCCTTTGATCCCCGGCGAACGACTGGCGCACGCTGCTGCCGACATCGCCATACAGGTGTTTCCAGCGGGTGCTCAGGTGGGGTGTGAGGACCATCTGGTTGTCCAGCGTGAAGTCGTGGGTCACGCGCAGGCCGAGGCTGCTGCTGAGATTCTGCTGGGTCTGCGCGCCGACATTGAGAGCGCTGTCGCCGCCTTTTTCCTGGAAGCGATCACGCTGGTAGCGTTGGTAGCCGAGGCTGGCGAAGGGCTCGGCGCGCAGGCCGCCGCTGTCCCACTGATAGCCCAGCTCGGCGAAGGCGTTTTGGCTCTGGGCCTTGTAGGTGCCCTTGAGGTGTTCGCGGTAATCGACGAAGGCGAAGTCAACATCGCGCCGGTTCTGCCCGGCATGGCTGCTGTAGATCGCCCCCAGGCGCAGCGCCAAAGGGCCGTCCTGGCGGACTGCGTAGCCGCCCAGGTGCCAGCTGTCCAAATCCCCTTTGAAGCGTTTGGCGTTCAAGTCGCTGGTGGATTTGCCGCCCATCACGCCGATTCGCCAGGCGTGGTCCAGCGACCAGTCGGCGCCCAGCAACAGGCCTTGGCTGCGCTGTTGCACACCGGCGCTGCCGTGTTGAGCGTCGAGGGTGCCGGTATTGCCCAGGCCCTTGAACCACACCCGGCTATTTTCCGAGGTGGTGTTATCCACTTGGCGCAGCGCCGACAGCAGGCCGTTGTTCACCTGTTGCAGAGTGTTTTGCGTGGCGCTGCCGAGGTTGGCGTTCTGGCTGCCGGCCAATTGTTCCAGCAGGGCGCCCAAGCGGCCTGGCGCGAGGCCGTACCGATAACGCTCGGCAAACGCGGGATTGGAGGCCCACTGATTCAGGCGGCGTGGTGTCGACGGGGCACTTCCCACCGAATCCAGTACCCGCGCCACGCTCAAGCCATTGCGGCTGGTGGCGTGGGCGGCGAAGGACGAACCTCTGGGCTTGGGCAGGGCGGGTGTCGCAATCCCCGCGTCGATGGGCGGCCGTTGCTGCTCCACCAGGGTTTGGTTGAGCCAGCCTGGCGCGCTGTCGAGATTGCCGTGGGCGTGGGCGCATTGAGCGCCGATGGTTCCCATCGCCAGGGTGATGGTGAGTGCGAGCTGTTTTTGTACGAGCGGCATGTAAACCCAACCTCTATCTGTATGAGGTCGGGAATTTAGCGGGACGCAGGGGGGATAACTGTCAGGCCAGGCACCCCTCGTTTGCGGGAGAAGTCTCTAGTGGGCTGCGATTAAAAACTCATCTGCCATTGCCCGATCAGGCCATGAGTGCGGCTGTTACTGCCTATTTCGCCGCTGTAGCCCACCCCCAGGGACTGGCGTGCCGACAGACCGACATCCAGGCCCGCTTCCAGCAACAGACTGTCGCGATCCAAGGCGCTGCCTTCGACGTTGAACGCTGTTCCGCCCATCAGGAAGGCTTGGCGAGTGGTGCTGTCGACGTCGCCATAGGTGTGTTTCCAGCCGGCGGTGAGGCGAGGGGTGAGGCTGATGCCGTTGTCCAGTTGACTCAGGTGAGCCAGGCGCAAACCGAGGGTACTGCTGACGTTATCCTGGGTTTGCCCGTCGATATGCAATGCGGCGGCGCCACCTTTCTCGGTGTAACTGTCGCGGTGATAGCGCTGGTATCCCAGATTGGCGAACGGTTCGGCGCTCAGGCGTCCGCTGCCCATGGCATAGCCGACCTCGGCAAAGGCCTGCTGACTGTTGGCGTCGTAGTCGCCCTTGGGGCGATCGTTGAAACCGTTGAACGCCACGCTGCGTTTGCTATCGCCCTGGTGCCCGCTATACGCGGCGCCCAGGCGCACGGCCAAGGGCCCGCTCTGGCGCATCGCATAGATACCGGCGTGCCAACTGTCGACGCCGCCGTCCACGCCCGTGGTGTCCAGATCGGTCTGCGAATAGCCGCCCAGGACACCCACGCGCCACTCGGGGGTGAGCGCCCAATCGGAACCGAGCACGCCGCCCTTGGTGCGTTGCGTCATGCCGTGGCTGCCATGCTCGCCGTCAAGCTTGCCGTAGCTGCCAATGCCTTGCAGCCACAGGCGGCCCTGGGCGTTCGGGTCGTTGAGATTGCGTGCCGCGGCTGGTACGCCGGTGGCGGCGAGTACCGGTGTTGCGCGTTGATCCAGCCCCGTCAGCAAGCCAGCCCCGGCGCCTGTTTGATGCATGGCCGCGAGCATGCTGGCGCCGACCTGGGCGCTGGCGCCGAGGGTGGCGCTGGTCAGATTGGCGGTAGTGGCGCCGGCCAGTTGCTCGATGGCTGCGCCGGCACTTGCCTGAGTGGTGTTGAGCAAAGCGTTATACAGCGCGTTGTGCTTGCCCAGCGTGGCCAGGCTATTGGCGGCGTTGCTGCCGTTGCCGGTGTTGGCGAACTGGTTGAAGGCGATGTCGTTGCGGGTGTACGTCAGGTCGACCTGGGTGGGGCGGTAATTCAGGGTTGGGGTCAGGAAGGCATAATCACTGGTGACCTTGCCGAACGTGCCATTGACGCTCCCGGCCTGCAGGACGGTGTACTGGCTTTGCCACGGGTACGTGCCTGCGCCGGGATTGATCGCCAGGGTGGCACCATTCAGGTTGGCCGAGCCCCCGACCTTGATCGGCGCGCTGCTGCCATCGGCGTTGACGCCATAGGCCAGGGTTGAACCGCCGCTCATGTGCAAGTCGCGGGTGACGGTGGCGGTGCCCAGCGCCGTATTGGTCTGCAAGGTGCCCAGGACCCGCAGGCTGCCCACCGTGCCGCCGCCGGCGTAGACACCGCCTGCGTCGACCGTTACATCACCGGCGATCCCGCCTTGGTTGATCAGTGTGGCACCGTTGGCGATTGCGCCGCCGTCGCTGAAGTCGCCGCTGCCGGTGAGCGTCCAGGCACCTTGTCTGACGTCCAGCCATTCGAGGTTGCGACTGTCGCTGAAGCTGCCGCCGGCCGTGTCGTTGAGGATCAGGCGATCGTAGCCGCCGCCGCCGTCCACCACGCCGGTAAACCGGCTGCCTGCAAGCAGCGTCAGGCGGTCATCCCCGCCGCCCAGGTCCAGGGCCAGGCCATTGCTGCCACTGATGGTGCCGCTGTTGATCACGCTGTCGGCAAACTCGCCGACGAACTTTACGCCAAACCCGTCAAGACCCTGGATGACGCCATGGTTTTCCAGGGTGGTGGCGGCCAGCCCTGAACCGTCGCTGCCGTCGTCCACCAGAATGGCGTTGTTGGCACCGCTGACCCGTGCGTCGACGCCGTTGAATACATACCCGCCGCCGAGGGCGATGCCTTCACTGCCGTTGGCAAAGCCGTTCTTGTCGACACCGCCGGCTCCAGCGCCCTCGATGACTCCGTAGTTTTCGATATGGGCGATTTTGTCGATGTCTACGCCATCGCCGTCGCCATCGGGTTGCAGCCCGGAAAACCCGCCAGTGATCGTGCCGTGGTTGATCACCGTACCGTCGCCATCGGAGCCGAAGCCCGAGCCATTGCGGCCGATCACGGTGCCGTAGTTGTTCAGCGTCGCGCCCAGGTCGGTGGTGATGCCGTGGCGGCCACCGGAAATGCTCCCGTGGTTGGTCACGGTCACACCGCTGGCCGAGTCGATATCGACGCCGTCGAACTTGTCGTCCCGGGAGAAGGTATCGCCTGTGGATATCTCGCCGTAATTGGTCAGGGTGGCGTTGGCGCCGGTTTTCATGCCGTCGCTGGCTTCGCCACGAATCAGTGCGCCTGTGCGATTGATGATGGTGGTGCTGACGTGGTCGCTGCGGATCGCATCCAGGTCCAGCCCCTGGCCGGTGCTGGAGCGGATGTTGCCGCTGTTATCGATCAACAGGCTGCCGCTGGCGAAATCGCTGTCAATGCGCAATGCATCGTTGGCCCCCTGGATCACCCCACCGGCGCGGTTGTAAATGCTGTAGTTGCGCGTCCCCGCGAGGTCGCCCGAACTGTCGATGGCGCGCCCTTGGGTGGAGATGATCTGGCCGGCGTTTTCAATCACCACGCCCTGGCCGCTGGTAGCGTCCTTCAACTTGACGGCAACCTTGGCGGTACTGATGTTCCCCGACGCCGAGACTCTCAAGGAATCACTGCCACTCAGGCTTTGCGCGGTGTGGGTGGGTGTGTCGATCTGAATCGCCTGGGACGCCGCTGCAGCCCATCCGCTGCTGGTCAGCAGGGCGATGGCGAGCGCAAGACGGTGGGGGCACGAGGGCATGGCGGACGACCTTGTTATGGGAACGAGTCGACCTGTATAGCGAAGGGTGTTTACAGGAATGTGTCGGGAAGGTTACGAAAGGGCGTGGTTGCATTTTAATGCGTCTATAACCCAACCAAGTTGATATTTATGCACTATATTGCAAATAAGAAAGCCTATTTTGACCTATGGGTGCATTAAATTGCAGATTGATTCGTCTTTCAAATTGACAGTACAGGTATTTGAAGCGGGGCGATGGCAGGACGCCATGCTCCTGACGTTTGTCGACCTGCAGAACGGGTTTGCCGGCCCGTGCCGATTCGGCTACGAGTCGGCGTACCTGACTGAACATCTCGATCACATTGATACGCTGTTCGCGCCAGCGGTCAGCGTCAGGGTGCGGCCCATCTGGGGGCAAGAGGCGCATACACATGCGCCGGCCTTCCTGTACGACATTGCGCCGGCGGGGGCCGCCAAGCGCTTTCTTTTGGGGCTCATGGGGCAGGCAAAACCCGAGGGCATGAGCGCCGACCTGTTCCTGTTGGCGCATAGCACCCCCGCGCCCATTGGCCATATGCGTATCAAAGAATCGGTTCGGGTTGAGGAGAACCGGCCCGCGATCGGATTTTCACGCAAAGACGTGGTTGACCGCGATAACCGCTTCCTTGAATACGCTTATGAGCAAGGCGCCGCCATTGGCGGGGCGACGGGGGCAGGAGGCGAGGCCCCGAAGTTGTTGCTGACGCAAAGTCATGATGGGCTGTTGTACCCGGATGCGGTGGTGGATGATGCTCAGGTCAGCCAGCACTGGTTTATCAAGTTCGCCCGCCATCGGGCCTTGCAACGGGATCAGGACATCCTTAGAAGTGAATACCACTACTACAAGGCTTTACAGGCGCTCGGCATCGAGACGGTTGCCATTGACGGACTCGCGCTGGAGGAGGCCAGCCGACCCAGCTTGTGGATGCATCGTTTTGATCGCAAGGTAGGTGCTCAAGGGGTTGAGCGTTTACCGGTCGAGTCGCTTTATTCGGCGGCAGGCGTCATCGCGCCGGGCAGCAGCATGGATCACATGCGAGTGGTGCAGATGCTGGTGAATTTATGGCGGTCGGCGGGCCAAGAGGCGCAAGTGGCTGATCTGGTGGCGGACTATTTACGGCGCGACTTGCTGAACAAGATCCTTGGCAACTCCGACAACCATGGACGTAACACCTCAATCATCCGGGAGCATGACCGCCTGCGTCTGGCGCCGATTTACGATTTGGCGCCCATGGTGATGGACGATGAAGGTATCACCCGCACAACTAAATGGCCCAGTCCACTGGAGGTGGCGGGTGATATCGATTGGCGTGGCGTCTGCGACGCGCTCTCTCCGCTGGTTGATCCTGAGAAGACGTTTGAGGGGCTGCGTCAGGACGCTGAGCGACTGCGGGCTCTGCCGGACATCTTGCTGACGGGCGGTCTGCCGGAGGTGACGTGGCGTCATCCGCGGATCGCCCTGCGACATCTGGATCAACGCTTGACCGATTGGGGGCTCAGATGAGTATTTCGATAGAGCAGCGTGCACAGTTGATCGAGCACATCGAACAACGGTTGGCTGACGGCTCGCTTGAGTTGGGCGATGCCGTACGGCGCTTGCGCGTTGAGGTCACGGGATTGCACCAGAGCCAGTTCGCCCGGATGTGTAAAATCTCTGTGCGCACCCTCGTGCATATCGAGCACGGTGAGGGTAACCAAACGCTGAAATCGATGAACGCGGTGCTTCGGCCTTTCGGTTTGCAGATGGGTGTGGTCCAGGCTCGACGCCCCATGTATTGAGCTTCACCCTCGCCGCACATACCCCTTGCCGTAATGCCGTTCCATGCGCGCCTGGATCAGTTCCAGGCCAAGGGACATGATCCAGTAAATGATCGCGGCCGTCGTGAGCATCTCGATGTAGCGGTAGCTCGAGCGGCCGTAGGATTGCGCCAGGAACATCACCTCCCAGACACCCATCACCGAGATCAGGGACGAGTCCTTGAGCATTGAGATGAATTGGTTGGTCGCCGGCGGAATGATGGTGCGCATGGCCTGGGGCAGGGTGACGTGCCAGAAGATCGCACGGTCGCGCATGCCCAGGGCCAACGCGGCTTCCCGTTGGCCGTGAGGGACGCCGAGGATGCCGGCGCGGAAAATTTCGCTCAGGTAAGCGCCGTAGTTCAGCGACAGGGCGATCACCCCGGCGGTGATGGCGCCGGGTACCAGGCCCAATTGCGGCAGGCCGAGGTAGATCAGCAGGATCTGGATCAGCAACGGCGTGCCGCGAAAGAACGAGGCGTAGAAACTGGCGATGCCGAACGCCACGGCGCTCTTCGACAAGCGCCCCAGCGCGGTGATAAAGCCCAGCACCGACGACGCCGCAATCGAACACAGACACAGGAACAGCGTCAGCGCCGCGCCTTGCAGGAAACCGTTGGGGGCCAGGTGCAGGCCCACCAGGTTAGGCAACTTGTCGAGAATGATCGAGAACTTCAGGTCAAAGCTCAGGAAGAAACTGGCGAACAGCGCGAACAGCGCCGCCCAGGTCAGATACAGGCGCGTGCGAAAGCCCAACAGCCGCAGCAGCGCTGTCTTGCTCACCGGCGGCCTGGAAGAAGGAGGCTGGAACGCAGTCATTGGCTGATATCGGCGCCGATCCATTTCTGCGACAGCTGACTCAAGGTGCCGTCCTGTTTGAGCTGCGCAAAGACTTCACGCACTTTGCTGTTCCACTCGGCGTCGCCTTTTTCGATGGCCACCGCATTGGGCTCCGAGTACAGCGGTTCGCCGGCAAGCTTGAAGCGCTGGTCCTGGCTCAGGCGCGGCTGGGCGGTCACCAGATTGGTGAGGATCGCATCCAGGCGCACGCCAGCACCCAGGCCCAGGTCCTGGAAGGCCACGTTGTCGGTGTCGTACGGCGCGATCTGGACATTTTCGAAAGGGTACTGAAGGTGGGTGTCTTCGGCGCCTTCAATCACCAGGTTCTTGTTCAAGTAGCTCTCATAACTCGAGGCGCTGGTGAGGCCGACTTTCTTGTCGCTCAGGTCTTTTGCGCCGTGGATGCGATCGTCCTTGGCATTGACCACGATCACCGCCGGCGATGCGTAGTACTCCACCGGGAAATCAAAGACTTGCGCGCGGGCCTTGCTCGGGGTCATGGAGCAGATGCAAATATCGTAGCGACCGCTCCAACGGCCCGCCGCGATCACGTCCCAGGACGGGGTCTCCAGGCGCAGTTTCACGCCGAGCTTTTGCGCCACCGCCTTGGCCACGTCGACGTCGAAGCCGTCGAGCTGGTTCTGCTCGTTGAGAAACGAGAACGGCGGGTAGCTTTCCATCAATACGCCGACCAGTTCTTTCCTTTGCTCGATGCGCTCCAGGGTGGCACCGCCAAAGGCTTGGGTAGAGGCGGCCAGAATCGTCAGGCCCAGGGCCAGCAGCGGTTTAAGTTTCACAATCGACACCTGAAAAAAAGAGGTTGTTATTAACCGAGTGGTACGCATTAAATAGTTATAAGAACGACTCTCATAGTGAGTTATTTTCATAAGCTTATGAGTAAAAAGCATATGGGCTCAGCAAACACAGTAATTCTCGATGGCGGCATGGGCCGTGAACTGCAACGTCGCGGTGCGCCATTCCGGCAGCCGGAATGGTCAGCTCTGGCCTTGAGCGAAGCCCCGCAGGCCGTGGAAGCGGTGCATGCGGCTTATATCCAGAGCGGCGCCAACGTGATTACCAGCAACAGTTACGCGGTGGTGCCGTTTCATATCGGCGAAGCGCGGTTTGCGGCCGAAGGCCAAGCCCTGGCGGCGCTGGCGGGTGAGCTGGCGCGACGGGCGGTGGAGGCTTCAGGCAAGGCCGTGCGCGTGGCCGGTTCGCTACCGCCGTTGTTTGGTTCTTACCGTCCCGATCTGTTTGAAGCGCAGCGCGTTTCGCAATTGCTGGCGCCGCTGGTGCAGGGGCTGGCGCCACATGTCGATGTGTGGCTAGCGGAAACCCAGAGTTCGATCGTCGAAGCGCGGGCGATTCATGCCGGTTTGCCCCGGGACGGCAAGCCGTTCTGGCTGTCGTTCACCTTGAAAGATGAAGACACCGACGAAGTGCCGCGCCTGCGTTCCGGCGAGCCTGTGGCGGACGCAGCGGAGGCGGCGGCGCAGTTGGGTGTGCAGGTGCTGCTGTTCAATTGCAGCCAGCCGGAAGTAATCGGCGCGGCGATCGACGCCGCGCGCCAAACCTTCGAGCGGCTGGGCGTGACGATTCACATCGGCGCCTACGCCAACGCTTTCCCGCCGCAGCCCAAGGAAGCCACGGCCAACGACGGCCTGGACCCGCTGCGTGAAGACCTCGACCCGCCGGGCTACCTGCACTGGGCGGCCGACTGGCAAGCGCGCGGAGCCAGCCATTTAGGTGGCTGCTGCGGGATCGGGCCGGAGCATATTGCGCTGTTGGCGCAGAATCTGCGCGGTTGATCCATTCCTGAGGCCAACTGGATCAAATGTGGGAGCGGGCTTGCTCGCGATGACGGCGTGTCAATCACCTTATGCGTATCTGACCCTCCGCCATCGCGAGCGAGCCCGCTCCCACATGGTGTTCTGCGTTAAGGGGCAGAACTAGGCCCGGCATTGTGCCAGGCTTCTCACCTGTCGATCGCCGTGCTGATTTTCCGCTGACAACCACGCCTCGAACCCCGCCTCGATCACCGGCCACTCCGGGTCGATAATCGAGTACCACGCGGTATCGCGGTTCTGGCCCTTGACCACCATGTGCTGGCGAAACACCCCTTCAAAGCTGAACCCCAACCGCTCGGCGGCGTATCTGGAGCGGGCGTTGGCGTTGTTGCACTTCCATTCCAGGCGACGGTAGCCCTGCTCGAAAGCGTATTTGGCCAGCAGGTAAACGGCTTCTGTGCTTTTCGGTGAGCGCTGCATCGGCGCCCCGAAGGTGACGTGGCCGATCTCGATACGGCCCTGTGCCGGGACGATCGACATCAGGCTGAGAATGCCCTGCACCTCACCGCTGGCGCGATCGATGACGCTGAAAAAATACGGGTCGCTGTTGGCCGCGTGATTGTTCAACCACGCGTCGAAAGCGGCGCGCTCGGAAAATGGTCCATAGGGCAAATAGTCCCACAGCTTGGGGTCGGCGCCAGGGCCTTCGAGGGCTTGCCACAAACCGTCGCCGTGGCGGACCGGGTCGAGTTTTTCGAGGCGGATGAAGCGCCCTTCAATCAGTTGCACGGTGGGCGCCGGGACGCCTTTCCAATCTGCCAGCGATGTCGACATGCGGTACTCCTTAAAGACCTTTGCGAAACTGGATCAAGCCAGGTCGTTCGGCAATGCGTTCGTAGAGTTGAATGGCGGTGGCGTTGCTTTCGTGGGTCAGCCAATGGACTTTGCCGCAGCCGTCGGCCTTGGCGGTGGCGTAGACAAACTCGATCAGTTGGCGGCCGATACCGGTGCCACGTTGGTCCTGACCCACAAACAGGTCTTGCAGGTAGCAGGAACTCTCGATGCTCCAGTTGGAGCGGTGATAGATGAAGTTGACCATGCCCACCGCCTTGCCGGCCTGCCAGGCCAGGGCCGAGTGGGTTGGCTCGCTGGTGTCGAGCATCCGCTGCCAGGTGCTGATGCTGACGGCATCGCTCAGTTCGGTGTTGTAAAAGCGCAGGTACGCCTGCCACAACGGCAGCCAGGCGGCGTGGTCGGCGGCGGTTACCGGACGAATGTCGATCGGGCTCATGCGGGCTCCTTGGGAATCAGGCGCGAGAGGGCCTGGTCGCGCACATCGGGACTGGCGACCAGCCCTTCGCGCACGCCGGCGATATCTGCCGCGCTACGGTTCTGGCTCAGTTTGCGCTTGCCCTCCAAACGCTCGATCGGCAGGGCAAAGCCGACAATCGCCTTGAGCATGCCTTCAATGTAGTCGGTCGGGGCGTCGCTGACGGCCCAGGGCTGGGCGCGCTCGGTTTCGTGACGCTGGGTCAGGGCGCTGACCAGCTCAAGCAGGCGCTCGGCGTCGGTAAACACCTCGGCCTGGCCATAAGCGTGGACCGCGAGATAGTTCCAGGTAGGCACCACTTTGCCGTGTTCTGCTTTGGCCGGGTAAAACGCCGGGCTGATATACGCCTCGGCGCCAGCAAAAATCACCAGCGCCTCGCCGCCGTTTTGCAAGTCCTGCCATTGGCGATTGGCTTTGGCCATGTGTCCGTAGAGCGTGCCGTTCGGGTCTTCATCGGGGTTGAGCAACAGCGGCAAGTGGCTGGCTTGCAGGCCTTGTTCGCCAAAGGTCACTAATTGCGCCAGACGCGTGTGCTGGATCAATTGCTGGATCTGGGGCAAATCGTCGAAGGCAAAAGCGCGCGGTGTGTACATAAATATTTTCCTTGGCGAATGCCCGCATCCTAGGCAGGCTAATGGTTCGTTGTAAGAGCCATCTTTGCTCCATTTCATGGGTCCAATTTCCGGAGTGTTCGCCATGTCCCCAGAGCCGCCGCTGTCGTTCAATCCCGCTGGAATCGAGCTGGATCGGCGCCTGGGGCTGACGCGCCAGTTGTATCAGGCATTGCGCCAACGGGTGTTGGACGGTCGCTTGGTCGGCGGCACACGCTTGCCGGCGAGTCGGGATTTGGCGACGGCCTTGTCGATCTCTCGCAACAGTGTGGTCAGGGCCTACGATCAGCTCTACGCCGAAGGCTTCATCGAGGGCCGAGTCGGCGACGGCACTTACGTCGCGCAGTTGCCGACAACCGCAGACGCTGCAAAAAAACTATCCACAAAACCATCCACAGGGTTTTCAACAGGCTTATCCCCAGCCTTATCCACAGACCGACTGGATTTGTCGGATGGTTTGAGCCGAAAAGTTATCCACAGTCCGGCCCTGGATCGCTTGCAAGGTAATCATCTACCACTGCCACCTACCGGGCCGCCACGGGCTTTTCGGGTCGGTGTACCGGCCTTCGATCTGTTCCCGTTTGACGTCTGGGCCAAGCTGAATGCGGCTTTCTGGCGTAAGCCGGACCTGCAACAGCTGTGTTACGGCAACCCGGCGGGTGATGAACGTTTGCGGGGATTGATCGCTGCCTATCTGCGCAGCTCGCGGGGCCTGCAGTGCACGGCTGAACAAATAGTGATCACCAGCGGCGCCCAGCAGGCAATAAGTCTTTGTGCACAGCTGCTGGTGGCGCCTGGGGACAGCGTGGCGATTGAAAATCCGGGCTATCGGGCGGCCGGGCATGCGTTCGCAAATGCCGGCGCAAGCCTCCACGGCGTGGCCGTGGACAGTGAAGGCATCGACTGCGCGGCCCTGAATGCGCTCAACGAGTGCCGGCTGGTCTACGTCACACCGTCGCATCAATACCCGACGGGCGTGGTCATGAGTCTGGCCCGGCGCCTGGAGTTGCTGGCCTGGGCCGAGCGCAGCGACGGTTGGATCATCGAGGATGACTACGACGGCGAGTACCGTTACAGCGGTGCGCCCCTGGCGCCTTTGGCGGCGCTGGACCGCAGTGGTCGGGTGGCGTACGTCGGTACGTTTGGCAAGGTGGCCTTTCCCGCGCTACGCCTCGGTTACCTGGTATTGCCGCCGGGATATGTGGAAGCATTCACCCGGCGCCGCGCCGTGGATGTTCGGCATTCGGAAGTCAGCACCCAGGCGGTGATGGCGGAGTTTATGGCCGCCGGGCACTTCCAGCGCCATATCCGGCGCATGCGCCGTGCCGCGTTGAGTCGGCGCAATGCCTTGCTGGCCGGCTGGCCCACGGATGTACCCGGCGTTGGCAGCGTGCCCGGCGTCGCGGCGGGGTTGCACCTCACGGTACGCGTGGACAGCCTGGCTCGTGAGCAGGAACTGCTGGCCCAGGCCCGGGCGGCGCAGGTCGAGGTCACGGGGTTGAGTAGCTATTGGCTAGCGGATTCCAGCACCCCGCCGGATCAGCGCGCCGGCCTGGTGCTGGGGTTTGCAGCGGTGCCGGAAGCCGCCATCGCCGAGGCATTGCTACGTTTGCGCACGGCGTGGCAGGCGCGATAACCCCGCGACGTCAGGTTCCGGACTTGATCTTGGTCCAGGCGCGGGTGCGGGCACGCTCGGCCTTGGCGTCCAAGGGTTTCAAGGTATACAGCGTGGTCATCGCCGCTGCGGTCGGGTACAGGTTGGGATTGTTGCGGATCGCGGGGGCCACCTGTTCGGTTGCGTCCTTGTTGGGGTTGGGGTAACCGACGAAATCACTGACCGGCGCAATGACGCTCGGTTGCAGCAGATAATTGATGAAGGTGTAGGCGGCCTGCGGGTTCTTGGCGCCCTTGGGAATGGCGAGCATATCGAACCAGATCGGCGCGCCTTCCCTGGGCAGGCGCATGTCTACGGTCACGCCGTTCCTGGCTTCCTTGGCGCGGTTGGCGGCTTGGGAGAAGCTGCCGGAATAACCGACGGCGACGCAGATGTCTCCGTTGGCGATGTCGGCCATGTACTTGGAGGAGTGGAAGTAGGTGATGTACGGACGGATCTTCATCAACAGCGCTTCGGCCTTGAGGTAATCCTTGGGGTTGCTGCTGTTGGGATCCAGGCCCAGGTGTTGCAGGGCCAGCGGCAGGATTTCCGACGGTGAGTCCAGCAAGGCGACCCCGCATTGCTTGAGCTTGCTGATGTTCTCTTGCTTGAAGATCAGGTCCCAGCTGTCCACCGGCGCGTCGGCGCCCAGCGCGGCCTTGACCTTGTCCGGGTTGAAGCCGATGAGGATGGTGCCGTACATGTAGGGCACGGCGAACGTGTTGTCCGGATCGTTGGCTTCGATCAACTGCATCAGCTTGGGATCAAGGTGATGCCAGTTCGGTAACTGGCTGCGGTCGAGGGGCTGGAATACGCCGGCCTCGATCTGCTTGGCGAGGAACACATTCGATGGCACCACGACGTCATAGCCGGAGTTGCCCGTCAGCAGCTTGGCTTCCAGGGCTTCATTGGTGTCGAAAATATCGTAGACCAGTTTGATCGCGGGGTTTTGCGTCTTGAAGTCATCCAGCGCCTTGGGCGTGATGTAGTCGAACCAGTTATAGACCCGCAAGGTATTTTCTTCTGCGTGTGCGATGCCAGTCACGAGGGCGGCACACAGAACCAGCGATTTGAGCCTGTTCATCGGTTTGACTCCTGTTCGAAGCCTTCGAGTACGTTGACGGCATTGATGCCGATTTCTTCCACGGCATAACCGCCTTCCATGACGAACAGCGTGGGCTTGCCAAGTTGCGCGATACGTTGGCCCATCACCAGGTAATCCGGACTGTCGAGCTTGAACTGCGAGATCGGATCCTCCTTGAACGTATCCACACCGAGGGAGACCACGATGACCTCGGCGCCGTAGCGCTCGATTTCGTTGCAGGCGTCCTCCAGGGCAGCACTCCAACGGCTCCAGTCGGTGCCGGCCGGCAGCGGATAGTTGAAGTTGAAACCTTCTCCCGCGTCTTCGCCCCGCTCATCGGCATAGCCCAGGAAGAACGGAAACTCAGCCTCCGGATGCCCGTGGATCGAGGTAAACAGCACGTCGCTGCGCGCATAAAAAATCGATTGCGTGCCGTTGCCGTGGTGATAGTCGACGTCCAGGATCGCGACCTGTTTATGGCCCTGGTCGAGAAAGGCCTGCGCGGCGATAGCCGCGTTGTTGAGGTAGCAGTAACCGCCCATCAGGTCGCTGGCGGCGTGATGTCCCGGCGGTCGGCACAGCGCGAAGGCACTGCGTGCGCCCTGTTGGATCGCCTGCTGGGCGGTCAATGCGACCTGGGCAGCGCTATAGGCGGCTTGCCAGGTTCCGGCGGTGATGGGCGCGCCGCCGTCGAAGCTGTAGTAGCCCAATTGGCCGTGCAGGCTGGTGGGCAAGACCTGGCGCAGGGTCCGGGCCGGCCAGGTGTAGGGCAGCAGGTCGCCCTCCTGGTTGAAGGCGGTCCAGCGCTGCCAGGCATCTTTGAAGAAGTCCAGGTAAGCGCGGCTGTGGATACGTTGCAGCGGCGCGAGACCAAAGTCCTGAGGCGCATGCACCGGACCCAGTCCGCGCTCCTTCACGCGTTGCAACACATGATCGGCGCGGGAGGGCATTTCAAAACACGGCATCAGTTGCCCGTCCATCAATTCGCAACGGCCGTGGTGCAGGTGGTGATCGTCCGAGTAGATCGTCAGCATGTATTGTTCTCCGCAGGCGGTATCGGTACCTGCAGTCTTGCGGTGGAGCCGCGGTATGAGAACGGCAGGAGCGGCCAAAAGGGGATAAATACGGCCAAATTATCTGTCCATAATTCGCCCTATCGGCGAGCGGACAGCCTCAACACAGTGCAGGCTCAAGCGCGAAACGCGCTCGGTGCAACACCGCTCCAGCGCACAAATGCATGGCGGAAGCTGGCGGTTTCGCTGAAGCCCAATTGCTCGGCTATACGGTAGATCGGCAGTTGATCCTCCCCCAGCAACTGCTTGGCACGTTCAAAGCGCAGCTCGTCGAGCAGTTCCTGGTAGCTGCAACCCAGGTGATGCAGGTGCCGGCGCAGGGTGCGGGCCGAACAGTTCATTTGTTCGGCCAGGCCTTCAATGCCGGGTGCGGCGCTGAGCTGGGCCGCGAGCAATTGCCGGATTCTGCCCAGCCAGGCCTGACGCCCGGTGAACTCCAGGTTCTGTTTGCGGCAGCGCTCGGCCATGGTCTGGTGGGTAATGGCATCGGCCAGGGGCAGCGGCTGGTCCATCCAGCGTTTGTCGAAGGCAAAGGCGTTGTCGCCCGCCTCGAAGTGCAACGGGCAGGCGAAGCGTTCCGCATACCGCGCACGATAAACCGGCGCGCGGTATTCAAAACGCGCGCCCAGCAGCGGCAGCGGCTGGCCGAGCAGGTCGTCACAGATGACTTTCAGCGAGGCCAGGCACAACTCGACGTTGAATATCGCCATGGCCGGCATTTCCCGGTAATCGCTGGCGGTGAACCAGATGCGCTCGTCGTCTTCTTGCAGGCTCAGTGCGAAAAGTGTTCCCAGCAGCGCCGGATAGCGCAGCGCCAAGTGCAAGGCGTCACCAAAGGTGGTACTGGTGAGCAGCGCATAACCGAGCATGCCGTAGGACGAAACGTGCATCTGCCGGCCGAGGTCCAGGCCGATATCCTCTCGCAGCGCCACGGCATTGGCGCAGACGCGCATTTCCTGGTTGGTGGTGATGCGGGCGTCGGGACGGCTCAAGTCCGCCGTGCAGATACCGCTGCCGGCGAGCAGGTCTTCAGGCGGCAGGCCTTCACCCGTGAAGGTATTGAGCACCAGGGAGACGGCATTGAGGGTGGTGAGGTGGGAATGCAGCATGGCATCTTCCAGCCAGGGGATGGCTGGAAGATGAGCAAGTTATATGCCGCTCAGCGCAGCTCGCCGCACAGGTCCAACTCGACCAGACGGCGGACTTCGCGGGTGTCGAGCCCGGCACCGAGCAACGCATTGAGTTTGCCGAACGCCGCTTCCCGGGTCATTCCGCCACCGGACAACACGCCCACGCCGCGTAAACGGCTGCCGGCTTCGTAGACGTCCAGATCCACGCCACCTTCATGACATTGGGTGAGGGCGACGACGACCACACCCTGATCCTGTGCGCGCTGAAGGCTGGCGAGGAACTCGGGGTTGTCGCTCGGCCCGGTGCCGCTGCCGAAGCACTCCAACACCAATGCCTGGATGCCGCTGTTGACCATTGCATCCAGTTGCGCCGCGCCAATGCCCGGCACCAATGGCAAGACGCCGACGTTCGCCACTGTCTTGGCGTGACGGAAACCCAGCGTCTGCGGGATCGAATCGGCCATGGCGACCCCGCCGGTGCGTTGCAACGCGGCAAACGGATGCCGGCCAAAGCTGCGAATCTTTGCGCAACGGGTCGGCGCCATCAGTGCGCCGTGGAAGTACAGGTGCACACCCGCTGCCAGGCCTTCGCCCAACGCGACCAGCGCACCGCTGACATTTTCCCAGGCATCGCTGTCCGGCACGCCGGCGGGCAACATGGAACCGGTGAACAGCACCGGCGCGGACAGCCCCAACAGTTGGAAGCTCATGGCCGCCGTACTGTAGGCCAAGGTGTCGGTGCCATGCAGGATCAGCACGCCGTCGCAACCGTCGTCCACCGCTTCGATCACGGCCACACGCAAACGCTGCCAGTAGTCCGGGGTCATGTTGGCGCTGTCGATCAGCGGCGCCATTTCCCGGAAGCGCCATGCGGGTACAGTGAGTTGGGGTTGTCCGGCGAGGTACTCGCTCATCCGGGCTTCGAACCCCGAGGCCGGGGCCAGGCCATTGGCGCTGGCCTGCATGCCGATGGTGCCACCGGTGTAGAGCACCATGATGTTATTTGCTGAGGACATCGAACCTTCTCCTGAATGAAAAGCACCGCGTGCCCCAGAGCATGCCCAAGGCCACACGGTGTGTCACTGCTCTTAGCGTTGCGCTTGAGCGTTCGATTCAGCAGCGGCCGTGGCCACAGGCCCAGTGGTTGCCGGGTTGGCCGGCCAGGCCTTGCGGTCCAGGTCCAGATCCGGGAACTGGCTGGAATCGAATACCGGCGTCTTGATCCCCGCGGCGCGCTGGCCGTCGTAGTCACGCAGGATGCGCATGGCGATCTTGAACAGGAACGCCAGGGCGAACAGGTTGACGAATGCCAGCAGGGTCATGGTGATGTCGGCGAACGCGAACACCGTGCTGAGGTTTTCGACCGAGCCCCAGAAAATCAACACTAATACCAGCGTGCGGTAACCAATCAGCATCTTGCGGTTGTTGCCGAGCAAAAAGCGCAGGTTACTCTCGCCGAGGTAGTAGTTGTACATGATCGAGGTGAACACGAATAACGCCAGGGCCACCGAGATGAACATCCGGCCCCAGTCGCCAACCACGGCCGCCAGCGAGTTCTGGGTCAGGGCAATGCCGTCGCCTTCGAAGCCGGGGGTGTAAAAACCCGACAGCAGGATCAGCAGCGCGGTGCAGGTGCAGATGATGAAGGTGTCGAGGAACACGCTGAACGCCTGGACCACGCCTTGGGCGACCGGGTGTTCGACCGAGGCCACCGCGGCGACGTTGGGCGCGCTGCCCAGGCCCGCTTCGTTGGCGAATACGCCGCGCTTGACGCCCATGATAATCGCGCTGCCGACCAGGCCACCGAAGGCCTGGTCGAGACCGAAGGCGCTCTTGACGATGGTCATCAACATGCCCGGCACCTGATCGAATTGCAGCACGATCACGTAGAGGGTCACGGCGATGTAGACCAGGGTCTTGACCGGCACCAGCAGGTCGGCGATCGAGGCGATGCGCTTGATCCCGCCGATGAACACCAGGCCCAGCAAGGCCACCAGCGCCAGGCCGGTGTAGGTGGTATCGAAGCCGAAGGCATTATTCAGCGAGTGCGTCACTGCGTGAGCTTGCAGGCCGTTGAAGGCAAAGCCGAACGTCACCAGCAGCAGGAATGCCATCACCATCCCCAGCCAACGCTTGTGCAAGCCATGCTGGATGTAATAGGCCGGGCCACCCCGGTAGGTGCCTTCGGCGTCAGTGCGTTTGTAGAGTTGGCCGAGGGAGCACTCGATAAAGCTTGAGGACATGCCCACCAAGGCAGTCACCCACATCCAGAACACCGCGCCCGGTCCACCGAGCGTCACGGCAATGCCGACGCCCGCGATGTTACCGGCCCCGACGCGCCCGGCCAGGCTGAGCATCAGTGCCTGGAACGAGCTGAGTTGACCGGCGCTGCTTTTCAGGCTGTCGCGAAATACCGCGAACATATGAAAGAAGTGACGAAATTGAACGAAACGCGAGCGGATCGTGAAGTAACCACCGAGCCCGACAATGAGCCCGATCAGTACTTTTCCTGAGAGGAAGTCGTTGATGACTTCAAGCATGGAGTATTCCTCGCTGTTTTTTGTAAAGGCAGAAGCCGGACGGTTCGACACATCGAGTTACACACCATCGTGCAGGCAGCACAATAGGTGGATCGGGTGCTCGTCCCGGTTCCAATTCGCGGGTTGTTATTAGTTCGGCGTTCGCATGGCTCGGGTCTCGTTACCGACGACCGTACATGCGAAGAGGGGCGGCACTATACCTAGGTGCGCGTGATCCGTCTGCACGGGCTGATTAAAGGTTTCAGCCGGGGTGTTTCGGAGAAGGGGGACTGGCAGGGCAATTGTTGTTTTTTTATAGGCATCATTTCACAACCTTGAGGCAAAAAAAGGGCCTGAAGAACGAGCCTTCAGGCCCTCAAAAGGTGAGAGGTGTCTAGTCCCTCAACCTGGTGAGCGGTGCAGCGCGATCAGGCCTTCAAAGGCACCAGGCGCGGGGCAATCATGTTTTCCGGGCGCAGGATGTCGTCGAGCATGGCGTCGTCGAGCAAGCCTTCTTCGCGCACCAGTTCCAGCACCCCGCGGCCGCTTTCAAGCGCGATACGCGCAATGCGGGTGGCGTTTTCATAGCCGATGTACGGGTTCAGCGCGGTGACCAGGCCGATGGAGTGTTCCACCAGCTCGCGGCAGCGGGCTTCGTTGGCGGTGATGCCGGTGATGCAGTGTTCGCGCAGCATGTCCATGGCACGTTGCAGCAGGCGGATCGAGTCGAAGATCTTGAAGGCGATCAGCGGCTCCATCACGTTCAGTTGCAGTTGGCCGCCTTCGGCAGCCATGGTCAGGGCCAGGTCGTTGCCGATGATCTGGAACGCCACTTGGTTGACCGCTTCCGGGATCACCGGGTTGACCTTGCCGGGCATGATCGAACTGCCTGGCTGGCGCGCCGGCAAGTTGATTTCGTTGATGCCGGTACGTGGGCCGCTGGACAGCAGGCGCAGGTCGTTGCAGATCTTCGACAGCTTCACCGCGGTCCGCTTGAGCATGCCGGAGAACAGTACAAAGGCGCCCATGTCGGACGTGGCTTCGATCAGGTCGGCGGCCGGTACCAGCGGTTGGCCGCTGATGGTTGCCAGGCGCTGAACGGCCAGGGCCTGGTAGCGCGGGTCGGCGTTGATGCCGGTGCCAATGGCGGTGCCGCCCAGGTTGACTTCGGTCAACAGTTCTGGCGCCAGGGTTTTCAGGCGGGCCAAGTCTTCACCCAAGGTGGTGGCGAAGGCGCGAAATTCCTGGCCGAGGGTCATCGGCACAGCGTCTTGCAGTTGCGTACGGCCCATTTTCAACACGTGGCCGAACTCGAGACCTTTGGCGGCGAACGCCTGGATCAGGCTGTCGAGGCTGGCCAGCAACGCGTCATGGCCCAACAGCAGACCCAGGCGGATCGCGGTCGGGTAGGCGTCGTTGGTCGACTGCGCCATGTTCACGTCGTTGTTGGGATGCAGGTACTGGTATTCGCCCTTGTTGTGGCCCATGGCCTCCAACGCGATGTTGGCGATGACTTCGTTGGCATTCATGTTGGTCGAAGTGCCAGCGCCGCCTTGAATCATGTCCACCACGAACTCTTCGTGAAAGTCACCGCGGATCAGGCGGGCACATGCTTCGCTGATGGCGGCGTGCTTGGCTTCACTGAGCTGGCCCAACTCACGGTTGGCGTCAGCGGCAGCCTGCTTGACCATTGCCAGACCGACCACCAATTTCGGGTAATGCGAAATCGGAACGCCGGAGAGACGGAAGTTATTCACCGCTCGCAGGGTCTGGATGCCGTAATACGCTTGAGCCGGTACTTCGAGTACGCCAAGCAGGTCTTTTTCGGTGCGGAATGATGCAGCAGAGGACATGACGGAAATCATCTCAATATGGACCCGGAACTGGCCGGAACGCTGCGAATGCTAGGCTTGCAGAAGTTTTTGGGCCAATGCTGTTACGCGCTGGCCTATGCAGAAACGGCATAATGTTGATGTGACGCGGTTATCATGACGGGCGTGTGTGCCAAAATGGTGCATGCCCTGGGAGAATCTGATGAACCTTGAAAGTAAATGGCTGGAAGACTTTAGCGCCTTGGCGGCGACCCGCAGTTTCTCCCAGGCCGCAGAGCGGCGCTTTGTCACGCAGCCGGCGTTCAGCCGCAGGATCCGCAGCCTTGAGGCGGCGTTGGGGCTGACACTGGTCAACCGCTCGCGCACGCCCGTCGAATTGACGGCGGCGGGGCAGTTGTTTCTGGTGACCGCGCGCACCGTGGTCGAACAACTCGGCGAAGTCTTGCGCCACTTGCATCATCTGGAAGGCGGTCAGGGCGAGGTCATGCAGGTTGCGGCCGCGCACTCGCTGGCGCTGGGTTTTTTCCCACGCTGGATTGCGCAGTTACGCAACGAAGGATTGAACATTGCGACACGCCTGGTGGCGACCAACGTGGGTGACGCCGTGCATGCCTTGCGCGAAGGGGGTTGTGACCTGATGCTGGCGTTCTACGATCCGGATGCGGCGATGCAGATGGATGCCGAGATCTTCCCGTCGCTGCACCTGGGCAATACCGAGATGCTGCCGGTGTGCGCCGCGAATGCCGACGGCACGCCCTTGTTTGACCTGGAAGGCGAGGGCAGCGTGCCCCTGTTGGCCTATAGCGCCGGGGCGTTTCTCGGGCGCTCGGTGAACTTGTTGCTGCGCCAGCGCGCGTTGCGCTTTACCACCGTCTACGAAACCGCGATGGCCGATAGCCTGAAAAGCATGGCCCTGGAAGGGTTGGGGATTGCCTGGGTGCCTCGCTTGAGCGTGCGTGCCGAACTGGCTCGGGGGGAGTTGGTGGTGTGCGGCGGCCCGCAGTGGCATGTGCCGCTGGAGATTCGTCTGTACCGCTGCGCGTTGGTGCGCAAGGCGAACGTACGCTTGTTGTGGCGCAAGCTCGAGAGTGGCGCTCAAACGGCATGAGCCGTGGCCTTGCGTGTACAGGCGAGGCCACGGGACACTGGGGTCAAGCCAGGTTTTTCAGAAAGTCTTGAATGCGCTCCCGATTGATCGTGCTGTAGCGCAACAGGTTGCCTGTACCCACGTCTTTGCCGGTGGCCATGTAGCTTGAGCGAAAATGCCCGGGATTGTCTGGGTCGGGGACCTGCATCACGCCGGTGTGCTTGGCATTGAACGTGTGGCCCACTTCGTGAGCGAGGGTGGTGGCGTCGATGGTGGACGCGATCAGCGAGTTGCCGGTTTTTCCAGCCGTCTGGGCGACGCCCGCGACTTGGCCGGTGATGAAGCCATCGATCACCAGCACGTTACGGTCAGTCTGGGTCGGAGTGATGCCGATTTTTTCGGCGTATTGGTTGGCAACGCCATTCCATTCATTCAC
Organism: Pseudomonas sp. GQ91; assembly: GCF_059758795.1. Classification (NCBI taxonomy): domain Bacteria; kingdom Pseudomonadati; phylum Pseudomonadota; class Gammaproteobacteria; order Pseudomonadales; family Pseudomonadaceae; genus Pseudomonas; species Pseudomonas sp. GQ91. The sequence continues at coordinate 22,986 of NZ_JCAXED010000010.1, read as the reverse complement.
TTTCGCCCCGGCATTGGGGCCCTGGTAGTCGAAGTTGGTGACGCCCGGTACATATTCGTGAAAGCAAATGTTGACCTGGCGGCCACTGACGTTCGCCAGTTCTTCGACAAAGTGATCGAGTTGCCGGGTTTTGAGGTGCTGGTAGGTCGTATCGGAAACACTGTCATGAATGAAGGTATTAAGGTTGATGGGGCGCATGGGAATCCTCACGTGAAGGGGCAATGTGCGTCGCCTGGACGCTGCGAGGTTGAAGATTAGCGGCGGGCCCGGGGCCGCAGGGCGGTGGCATTTCTGTATGTGCGGTAGCTCTTTTCGCCAGCGTATGTGGCCGAGTTTGCAGGTGACGGGAAGGTGCGTTGCCGGGTGCCGAAGGCTTGACCTGCAGGTCAGCAAAACCGTGGGTTTGTAGGATTTAAACGGGTGTAGACGGATGGTCATCCAAGGGGCTGTTTATCTGCTGCATTGCGGTATACTGCGCGGCCTTCGGCCGGTCCGTCCGGCCATTTTTCGTACAATCAAGCCACGCATTCTGCGTGGTTTGTTGTTTTTCGACGCGCCTGCGGGCGCCCAGAGAGAAGAGGCGCGACGATGAGTGCATTGGTTGGCGTGATCATGGGCTCCAAGTCCGATTGGTCCACCCTTAGCCACACCGCCGATATGCTGGAAAAACTCGGCATTCCGTACGAAGTGAAGGTGGTTTCGGCCCACCGCACCCCGGATTTGCTGTTCCAGTATGCCGATGAAGCAGAATCCCGTGGCATCGAGGTGATTATCGCCGGTGCCGGTGGCGCAGCCCACCTGCCGGGCATGTGTGCGGCCAAGACCCACCTGCCGGTACTCGGTGTTCCGGTGCAGTCGTCGATGCTTTCGGGGGTGGATTCACTGCTCTCCATCGTGCAGATGCCAGCCGGTATTCCAGTGGCGACCCTGGCGATCGGCAAGGCTGGCGCCATCAATGCCGCGCTGCTGTCCGCAAGTATCCTGGGCGCCAAGCACCCGCAGTTCCACACGGCACTGAAAAAATTCCGCGACGAGCAGACTGACAGTGTCCTGGACAATCCAGACCCACGCATTGCCTGAGGTTGTTGATTGATGAAAATCGGTGTAATCGGTGGCGGCCAACTGGGCCGTATGCTCGCCTTGGCGGGCACCCCGCTGGGGATGAACTTCGCTTTCCTGGACCCCGCGCCAGACGCATGTGCCGCTGCGCTGGGTGAACACCTGCGCGCTGACTACAGTGACCCGGACCACTTGCGTCAATTGGCCGATGAAGTCGACCTGGTGACTTTCGAGTTCGAAAGCGTCCCGGCTGAAACCGTGGCTTTCCTGTCGCAGTTTGTCCCGGTGTACCCGAGCGCCGATGCCCTGCGCATTGCGCGTGACCGGTGGTTCGAGAAGAGCATGTTCAAGGACCTGGGCATTCCGACCCCGGCTTTCGCCGATATCCAGTCCCAGGCGGACTTGGAGGCGGCTGTCGCCAGCATCGGCTTGCCTGCCGTATTGAAGACCCGCACCCTGGGTTACGACGGCAAGGGCCAGAAAGTCCTGCGCACCGCCGATGATGTGGTCGGCACCTTTGCCGAGCTGGGCAGCGTGGCCTGTCTGTTGGAAGGTTTCGTGCCGTTCACCGGTGAAGTCTCGTTGATCGCGGTGCGTTCCCGCGAGGGCGAAACCCGCTTTTATCCGCTGGTGCATAACACTCACGACAGCGGCATCCTCAAGCTGTCCGTCGCCAGTACCGATCACCCGTTGCAGGCGCTGGCGGAAGACTATTCCGCTCGCGTGCTGAAACAACTGGATTACGTCGGCGTGATGGCTTTCGAGTTCTTCGAAGTCGACGGTGGCCTCAAGGCCAACGAAATTGCGCCGCGCGTACACAATTCCGGGCACTGGACCACTGAAGGCGCCGAATGCAGCCAGTTTGAAAACCACCTGCGGGCGGTGGCGGGCTTGCCGTTGGGATCCACGGCCAAGGTCGGCGAGAGCGCGATGCTCAACTTCATCGGTGTGGTTCCGCCCGTGGAGCAGGTGATCGCCATTGAAGATTGTCATCTGCACCACTACGGCAAGGCCTTCAAGGTCGGGCGCAAAGTGGGTCATGCCAACCTGCGTTGCAAGGACCGCGCGACGCTTGACGCGCAGATCCTCAAGGTCGAAACGCTGATCGCCGCGCAATAACCTGCAGATCGGCGGGAACCATTGGTGACCGCCATCCTCTGATTGCAGGATGCCAAAGTCTGGCTAGGCTTTGGCATAGTTCACTTCACTCAGAGGGAAATGGCATGGGTATTATTGGAACCATCTTTATCGGTTTGATCGTCGGCCTGCTGGCGCGTTTCCTGAAACCGGGTGATGACAGCATGGGTTGGATCATGACCATCCTGCTGGGTATCGCGGGCTCCCTGGCGGCCACCTATGGCGGTCAGGCGCTGGGTATCTATCAGGCTGGCCAAGGTGCGGGTTTCCTCGGTGCGCTGGTCGGTGCCATCGTACTGCTGGTGATCTACGGCCTGATCAAAAAGAAGTGATTTATCGTCTGGCCCTCTGCGCTGCGCAGGCGTAGAGGGCTAGAATGCCGGCACTGTTTATTTGCCGAGTCAATTCATGCGCCGTCTTCTGTTGACTGTCCTTTTGCTGGGTTCAAGCCTGGCCCACGCCTCCGAGCTACCGGAAACCGACTGGCTGGAACTGATGCCCAAGTCGGACCAGAAAGCCCTCGAACACATGCCGGAAATCGACCACAACTCCCCTGAAGCCATGGGCACCTTTACCGAAAAAGGTGGCTTGAAGCAGAGCAAGGGCCTGCCGGCGGTGATGTACTCGAGCAAGACCGTGGCCGCCATGAATGGCAAATCGATTCGCCTGGGCGGTTATCCCGTCCCGCTGGAAACCGATGCCAAGGGCCGCAGTACCCTGTTTTTCCTGGTGCCGTACCCCGGCGCCTGCATCCACGTGCCGCCACCGCCGCCGAACCAACTGGTGTTGGTGCGCTATCCCACGGGTTTGAAGCTGGATGACATCTACACACCGCTGTGGGTGACGGGCATGTTGAAGGTGGAGAAGGTCAACAACGACCTGGCGGATGCCGCCTACGCGCTGGATGCGAGCAAGGTGCGAGTGGTGCAGGAAGCCGATCTCTAGGCCTGAACACACAACCCATTTGTGATTGGGTCTACAGGGCGATAGTGGTGATGCTCACGCCTAACGTATGGCTTTCGCCCGGTGCCAGGCTCACCACGTCATCCAGCACGTTGGCTGTCTCGATGCACAGCATGTCCTGCCAGCCATCGTCGGCCATGTCGTCCAGGGCCTTGGCGCGTTCGGTCCATGGGTTCCAGATCACGGTCGACTTCGAGCCCTGGCTGCTGAGCTGGATGCGCCGTTGCCAGTCCTGGTCGACAATCTGCAACTGGGCCGGCGTGTCGAGGTAGATGCGATCGGTCTCGCCGGTAAAGTGCAAGAGGCCGGATTGTTGCTTGGCCTGCCAGCCGTCCGCCGTATCGATGTACTGCAATCCGTCCAACCCTTCGACCTGCACATTGCGCACATCGCTGACCGCGAAGTAACTGTGCAGCGCCTGGCTGAGGGTCACGGTGTCGGTGCCGCGGTTGTGGCTGGTCAGTTGGATGTGCAGTTGATCGTCCAACAGCAGGTTCAGGCTCAAGTCGACTTGATGCGGCCAGTCGGGAAAACCGCCCGCGGGCGCCGGCAATAGCAGATTCACGCGTAGCGCCTGGCCCTGGTTTTCAACGCTTGCCAGTTGCCACGTCGCGGTGCGCACAAAGCCGTGGGCGCCCGCCGGCTCGTCACTTTGACGCATCGCCTGCACACTTTGCGGGTTACGCTCGAAAACCCCGAACCACGGCCAGCACACCGGAACGCCGGTACGGATGCCTTTGCCTTGCTTGAACATCGCCTCATCGTTGGGCCAGATCAGAGGCTGCTCGCCCTGACGCTGGTAACTGACGATGTGTGCACCTTGCTGGGCTAGCAACAGTTCGGCGCCGTTATGGCGGATGCGCCAGCAGTCCAGCTCATCCAGTTTCACGGGTTCAATGTGGGGCATCGACATACAAGCACTCTCAATGGCAGGCAATGGGGCAATTGACCGTCAAAACGCAACGAGGTTTAACGGGCTCGTGAGGGAACCGAGCGCGTGCGGCCACTGCCATCGATGGCGACGAACACAAACACCGCCTCGGTGACCTTGCGCCATTCACTGGACAGCGGATCGTCGCTCCACACTTCGACCATCATCTGGATCGAGCTGCGGCCAATTTCCAGGGCCTGGGTATAAAAGGAAAGCTGTGCGCCGACCGCTACCGGCACCAGGAAAGCCATGCGATCAATCGCGACGGTCGCCACGCGCCCGCCTGCGACCTTGCTGGCCATTGCCGTGCCGGCGAGGTCCATCTGAGCGACCAGCCAGCCACCGAAGATATCGCCAAAACCGTTGGTTTCCCGCGGAAGTGCGGTGATTTGCAGGGCGAGATCGCCTTGCGGGATAGGATCTTCCTGTTCGAGTTCGATCATGCCGGGGGTGCCTCTGGCCCGTGACGCTTTTTAGGATGTTTCAAGTGGGTAGCCGACTGCCAGGGAAGCGCTTCAATACGGACGTATTCCGTTCTACGCGTTTCTCGTCAGGCGTACTAACGGGGAAACTCTGCCAAACCGGCTGGAACAGCCAACGGCGCTTTGGCACAGCAACCCCTCAAGGATGCGGGTTTGGCGATTGCAAGGCCGAGTATATCGAGCCCTTATCGCTACGACGACCACCTGAGGCTCATTTGGTCGGTAAATAGTCGCTGTATCGGGGCTTTACCGGGCAACTGTGCTACTGGCACCGTCTGGGGCACGCTTGGGCGCTGTGCTTTTGCAAACGATTTGCTATCTTGCCAGACCCGCTCCAGGCAATGCCTGTGGCCGGGTTCGTCGTCCTGACTACTATAAGAGAAGCCTTGCCATGTCCTCCGTGCCCGCAAGCAGTGCGCAACCTTCGCGCCCGCTGACCCGCAACGACTACAAAACCCTGTCGCTGTCTGCCTTGGGCGGGGCGCTGGAGTTCTACGACTTCATCATTTTCGTATTTTTCGCCACCGTGGTCGGGAAACTGTTCTTTCCCGCGGACATGCCTGAATGGCTGCGCCTGATGCAGACTTTCGGCATCTTCGCGGCGGGCTATCTGGCACGCCCGCTGGGCGGGATCGTCATGGCTCACTTCGGCGACCTGCTGGGTCGCAAGAAGATGTTCACCTTGAGCATCTTCATGATGGCCGTACCGACCCTGATCATGGGACTGTTGCCAACCTACGCGCAGATCGGCCTGTGGGCACCGATCCTGTTGCTGCTGATGCGCGTCATCCAGGGCGCGGCGATTGGGGGCGAGGTGCCTGGCGCCTGGGTCTTCGTGTCCGAACACGTGCCACCCCGGCATATCGGCTACGCCTGCGGCACCCTGACCAGTGGCCTGACCGGCGGGATCCTGCTGGGGTCACTGGTGGCCACCGCGATCAACACGCTCTACACCCCTGAGCAGGTCTCGGATTACGCCTGGCGGATCCCGTTCCTGATGGGCGGCGTATTCGGCCTGTTTTCGGTGTACCTGCGTCGCTGGCTGCATGAAACGCCGATCTTCGCCGAGATGCAGCAACGCAAGACACTGGCGGCCGAGCTGCCTTTGCGCACGGTATTGCGTGACCACCGGAGTGCCATCGTCCTGTCGATGTTGCTGACCTGGCTGTTGTCGGCCGGCATCGTCGTGGTGATCCTGATGACCCCGACCGTGTTGCAAACGGTTTACCACTTCAGCCCGACGGTTGCATTGCAAGCCAACAGCCTGGCAATCGTGACCCTGAGCCTGGGGTGCATCGCCTCCGGCGCCCTGGCCGACCGATTCGGCGCGGGGCGCGTGCTGGTGACGGGATGCCTGTTATTGCTGGCGACTTCATGGACGCTCTATCACAGCCTTGCCAACCATCCCGACTGGCTGTTCCCGCTGTACAGCCTGACGGGCCTGTTCGTCGGCGTGGTCGGTGTGGTGCCTTACGTGATGGTGAAAGCGTTCCCGCCCGTGGTGCGCTTCAGCGGTCTGTCGTTCTCCTACAATGTTGCCTACGCTGTGTTCGGTGGCCTGACACCGTTGGTGGTGTCGCTGCTGATGAAGGAAAGCGCGATGGGCCCGGCCTACTACGTGGCCGTCATCTGCATCATGGGCATGGTGGTGGGTGGTTATCTGTGGAAGCGCGGTCGCTGAAAACCGCTGCTTGGGCGGTAATCGTTCCTGCGCAGTAGCGTGGGAACGATCAGCAATCCGTTGTTGGTCCTCAATAATTACAGCGTATTTCCGATTCCTCGCAACGTCCCCGTTCCAGGCAATTCCTCTCTTTCGCCCTCTCGCTCCAATGCTGGCCTTTCATCTAATTGTCACATTACGGACATAGAGTGTTCACACGGCCTCCCGATACTTGGCCCCGATCCAACTATCCCTATCTGCTAGGAGTAAGGCATGAAACTGAAGCGTTTGATGGCGGCAATGACTTTTGTCGCTGCTGGCGTTGCGACCGCTAACGCGGTAGCCGCTGGTGTTGACCCGGCGATCCCGGCCTACGTGAAGACCTCTGGTGTCTCGGGCAACTTGTCCAGCGTTGGTTCCGATACCCTGGCGAACCTGATGACCTTGTGGGCCGAGGGTTACAAAAAGGAATACCCGAACGTCAACATCCAGATTCAGGCCGCGGGTTCTTCCACCGCGCCACCTGCGCTCACCGAAGGCACCGCCAACCTGGGCCCGATGAGCCGCAAGATGAAGGACAACGAGCTGCAGGCCTTCGAGCAGAAGTACGGCTACAAGCCAACCGCTATCCCGGTCGCCGTGGATGCCCTGGCAGTGTTCGTGCACAAAGACAACCCGATCAAGCACATGACCATGGAACAGGTCGACGCGGTGTTCTCCTCGACTCGCCTGTGCGGCGCCAAGGCTGAAGTCAAGACCTGGGGCGACCTGGGTGTGACCGGTGACCTGGCCAACAAGCCGCTTCAACTGTTTGGTCGTAACTCGGTATCCGGCACTTACGGTTACTTCAAGGAAGAAGCCCTGTGTAAAGGCGACTACAAGTCGAACGTCAACGAGCAACCAGGTTCGGCTTCGGTCGTGCAGTCCATCAGCTCTTCGCTGAACGGTATCGGTTACTCGGGCATCGGCTACAAGACCGCCAGCGTGAAGACTGTGGCCCTGGCCAAAAAAGGCAGCACTGACTTCATCGAAGACACCGAAGAAAACACCCTGAACGGCAAGTACCCGCTGTCGCGTTTCCTCTACGTGTACATCAACAAAGCGCCGAACAAGCCTCTGGCCCCGCTGGAAGCCGAGTTCGTGAAGCTGGTTCTGTCCAAACAGGGCCAGGAAGTTGTAGTGAAAGATGGCTACATCCCGCTGCCAGCCAAAGTGGCCGCCAAGGCCCTGGCTGACCTGGGTCTGAAAGAAGGCAACTAAGCCTGCACTACCTGGTGTAGATGCGGGTCCTGTGGGAGCGGGCTTGCTCGCGATAGAGTCGACGCGGTGTATCTGTTGCACCGCAGCGCCGGCATCGCGAGCAAGCCCGCTCCCACAACAAGCCTGCCTACACCCCAATTTTTTGTCCGCTGCCGGCTCTGTCATGCGGCGGATTTCGTGCGTCACTACATTGTCATCTTTCTGTCATATAGGATCGCTAGGGTGTGCGCATGAATGATCTGGCCAATTCCACTATGACGACGACATCTCCCCCCAAGCGTATTGACTTCAATACGCCTGAGCTGCAACGCAAGCGCCGCACTCGTGCGCTCAAGGATCGCCTGACCCGTTGGTATGTCCTGGTCGGCGGTCTCGCCGTGCTCGGTGCCATCACGCTGATTTTCTTCTTTCTTGGCTATGTGGTCGCACCGCTGTTCCAGGGCGCCAGCCTGACCAAGGATGACGCTCTGACGCCGGCCTGGATGCAGGACGCTGGCAAGCCGTTGCTGATCTCCATGGAAGAACAGAATCAGGTTGCGATGCGGGTTTCCGACAAGGGCCAGGCGTTGTTCTTCAGCGTCGAGGGCGGCGCCGAGTTGTCCCGGGTCGACCTGCCGCTGCCTGCCGGTACCAGCGTGGTATCCATAGGTAAAGACCAGCCGGGCAGCCCGCTGGTGATTCTTGGTTTATCCAACGGCCAGTCCCTGGTGTTCCGTCACACCTACAAGGTGTCTTACCCGGACGGCAAGAAGACGATCACGCCTGCCATCGAGTATCCGTACGGCGAAACGCCGATCGTGCTCGACGAAGAAGGCCGTGCGCTGGAGCATGTCGCACTCAACGCCACCGATTCGACGTTGGTGATTGCCGGTTCCGCCGGTTCGCACTTGAATGTGCTGTCCTTGAGCCGCGAAGAGAACATGATGACGGGCGAAGTCACCAGCGAGCAGACGCGTATCGAGCTGCCGCAAATGACCGAGCCGGTTAAAGCGATCTTCGTCGACCCGCGCCAGCAATGGCTGTATGTGATCAACGGTCGCGCCCAGGCTGATGTGTTCAGCCTGCGGGAAAAGAATCTCAACGGTCGCTACAAACTATTGGAAGAGGGCGATGCCGAAGTCACCGCCAGCACCCAATTGGTGGGTGGCATCTCGCTGATCATCGGTAGCTCCAAGGGCGGCCTGGCGCAGTGGTTCATGGCCCGCGACCCGGATGGCGAGCAGCATCTCAAGCAGATCCGCACGTTCCAGATGGGCACCACGCCTATCGTTGAAATCGCCGCCGAAGAGCGGCGCAAAGGCTTCGTCGCTCTCGATGCTTCCGGCAAGTTCGGGGTGTTCCACAGCACCGCGCACCGCACCTTGCTGGTGGACCCGGTGGTAGAAGGCCAAGGCATTTTCGGCATGTCGCCACGAGCCAACCGTGTGATCGTCGAGGCCGGCGGCAAGCTGCAACCGTTGACGCTGGACAACCCGCACCCCGAAGTCTCGTGGAGCGCGTTGTGGAGCAAGGTCTGGTACGAGAGCTACGACGAGCCTCAATACGTCTGGCAATCGACCGCCGCCAACAGCGATTTCGAGCCCAAGATGAGCCTCGCGCCGTTGACCTTCGGTACGCTGAAGGCGGCGTTTTACGCCATGCTGCTGGCGGCGCCGCTGGCCATTGCGGCGGCCATCTACACCGCCTACTTCATGGCGCCGAGCCTGCGCCGCAAGGTCAAGCCGGTGATCGAGTTGATGGAAGCGATGCCGACGGTGATCCTCGGGTTCTTCGCCGGCCTGTTCCTGGCGCCTTATGTCGAAGGGCATCTGCCGGGGATTTTCAGCCTGTTGATGTTGCTGCCGATGGGCATTCTGCTGTCTGGTTTCATCTTCAGCCGCCTGCCTGAGTCCATCCGCCTGCGGGTACCGGATGGTTGGGAAAGCGCGATGTTGATCCCGGTGATCCTGTTCGTGGGTTGGCTCTCGTTGTACATGAGTCCGTACCTGGAAAACTGGTTCTTCGGCGGCGATATGCGGATGTGGATCTCCCACGACCTGGGCATTACCTACGATCAGCGCAACGCACTGGTTGTCGGCCTGGCCATGGGTTTTGCGGTCATCCCGACCATCTACTCGATTGCTGAAGACGCGGTGTTCAGCGTGCCGCGCGGCCTGACCCTGGGCTCTCTGGCCCTGGGCGCCACGCCATGGCAGACCATGACGCGGGTTGTACTGCTGACCGCCAGCCCGGGGATTTTCTCGGCGCTGATGATCGGTATGGGGCGTGCGGTCGGTGAAACCATGATCGTACTGATGGCCACCGGCAACACCCCAGTCATGGAAATGAACCTGTTTGAAGGCCTGCGCACCCTGGCGGCCAACGTCGCGGTAGAAATGCCCGAGTCGGAAGTTGGCGGCAGCCACTACCGCGTGCTGTTCCTCTCGGCACTGGTGCTGCTGTTGTTCACCTTCATCATGAACACCCTCGCCGAGCTGATTCGTCAGCGTCTGCGCAAGAAATACTCGTCGCTTTAAGAAAGGTAGAAGTCTGTGAAACAGAACTCCCTGAATGGATGGTTCAAGAGCGGCGCCCCGGGCGTCTGGATCAGCGGTGGCGCGGTCGCCATCGCGGTCATCATGACCATTGGTTTGCTGGCAGTGATCGCGGTCCGTGGTTTGGGCCACTTCTGGCCGGCTGACGTGATCCAGGCCAACTACAATGTACCGGGCCAGCCCAACCATGTAGTCATCGGCGAAGTGGTGCAGAAAGAACAAGTGCCTCGCGCGCGTCTGAAGAGTGCTGGGTTGCCGGTGCCGGATGAAGGCCCGGAATTCATGACCCGCGAGCTGATCAAGGTCGGCAACCGGGACTTGAACGGCAACGACTTCACCTGGGTCGTCGGCGAGTGGCTGACCAGCCAGACCAAGCCTGCTGAACTGATGGCCATCGAGCGTCGCGAGTGGGGCAACTTCTACGGCACCCTGGTCAACGTCAAGCAAGATGGCAAGGTTATCGCCGAGGGGCAGGCCGCCTGGCCGGAACTGCAAGCGCGTGTTGACCGGGTCAACGCGCTGGCCGCCGAACTCAAGACCCTTGAGAAGTCAGATATCGGTGCGATCAACGCCGGTCTTGAGCGCCTTCGCCTGCAGGGTCGCAAGCTGGAACTGAACGGCAAGCTCGACGCCGCCGCCCAGGCTGACATGGACGCCGACCGCGCTGAACTCGACGCTCGTTATAAGGGTGTTGAAGCGCGCCTGATGGACCTGCACGCCCAGTTCAACCGCGATAGCCTCACCGCCCGCGATGCCAACGGCAAAGAAGTGGAAATCAGTATCGGCCACGTGGTGCATGCCTACCAGCCGAACGCCATGGGCGTCATGACCAAGATCGGCTTCTATATCAGCAAGGTCTGGGAGTTCCTGAGCGACGATCCGCGAGAAGCCAACACTGAAGGCGGGATCTTCCCGGCGATTTTCGGCACCGTGATGATGACGCTGATCATGGCGGTCATCGTCACCCCGTTCGGCGTGCTGGCGGCGGTTTACCTGCGTGAATACGCCAAGCAGAACACCCTGACCCGGATCATCCGTATCGCCGTGAACAACCTGGCGGGCGTTCCGGCCATTGTCTACGGGGTGTTTGGCCTGGGTTTCTTCGTTTACGTACTGGGCGGCTCGGTCGACCGTCTGTTTTTCCCCGAAGCCCTGCCGGCACCGACCTTCGGTACCCCGGGCCTGTTGTGGGCCTCGCTGACCCTGGCGCTGCTGGCGGTTCCGGTGGTGATCGTCGCCACCGAGGAAGGTCTGGCCCGGATCCCGCGCACCGTGCGTGAAGGCTCTCTGGCACTGGGCGCGACCAAAGCGGAGACGCTGTGGAAAATCGTGTTGCCGATGGCCAGCCCGGCGATGATGACCGGCATGATCCTCGCTGTGGCGCGTGCCGCGGGTGAGGTGGCTCCGCTGATGCTGGTGGGTGTGGTGAAACTGGCGCCGTCGCTGCCGCTGGACGGCAACTATCCTTACTTGCACCTTGACCAGAAAATCATGCACTTGGGCTTCCATATCTACGACGTCGGCTTCCAGAGCCCCAACGTCGAAGCGGCACGCCCGTTGGTGTACGCCACCGCGTTCCTGCTGGTGCTGGTGATCGCCACGCTCAACCTCTCGGCGGTGTGGATTCGTAACCACCTGCGCGAAAAGTACAAGGCGCTGGACAGTTGATAACCCTGTAGGAGCGAGCTTGCTCGCGAAAAGCGCAAGGTCGCCGCGTTCATCCTGGCTTCCCGCGTTATCGTTAACGACCTTCGCGAGCAAGCTCACTCCTACAGAAGAATGATGTAACCGCTGGCCCAATGACCGGCGGCTCACTGAAACGAATTGGCAGCACAGGGAGCATCCCATGCAACATGAAACCCATTCCCACGGCATCAACATGTCAGCCCTGGGTCGCGACAAGCAGAGCCTGAGCCTGGAACAGGAAACCGTGGCCATCGAAGTGCCGGGCCTGAGCCTGTACTACGGTGAAAAACAAGCGCTGTTCGACGTCAGCATGAACATTCCCAAGCAGCGCGTGACCGCCTTTATCGGTCCGTCCGGCTGCGGCAAGTCCACGCTGCTGCGCACCTTCAACCGGATGAATGATCTGGTGGACGGTTGCCGTGTGGAAGGCGCGATCAACCTCTACGGCAGCAACATCTACCGCAAGGGCGAGGATGTGGCCGAGCTGCGTCGCCGGGTCGGCATGGTGTTCCAGAAGCCTAACCCGTTCCCCAAGACCATCTATGAAAACGTGGTGTATGGGTTGCGCATCCAAGGCATCAACAAGAAGCGCATTCTCGACGAAGCGGTTGAGTGGGCGCTCAAGGGCGCGGCGCTGTGGGAGGAGGTCAAGGACCGCCTGCACGAATCGGCACTGGGCCTGTCCGGTGGTCAACAGCAGCGCCTGGTCATCGCCCGCACCATCGCGGTAGAGCCGGAAGTATTGCTGCTCGACGAACCGTGCTCGGCACTCGACCCGATCTCCACCCTGAAAGTCGAAGAGCTGATCTACGAGCTCAAATCCAAGTTCACCATCGTCATCGTGACCCACAACATGCAACAGGCGGCGCGGGTTTCCGACTACACCGCGTTCATGTACATGGGCAAACTGGTGGAATTCGGCGACACCGATACGCTGTTCACCAATCCGGCGAAGAAACAGACCGAAGACTACATCACCGGTCGTTACGGCTAGGTGAGGCAGCTGCAAGCCGCAAGCTTCAAGCGGCAAGCATGAGCGGTTCGAGGAACGACACAAATCAGCTTGCAGCTTGTAGCTTGCGGCTTACAGCTTTTGCGGAGCAGAACCATGATTTCGAAGGAAGGCTTAACCCATCACATCTCTGCGCAGTTCAACGCCGAGCTCGAGGAGGTGCGCAGCCATCTCCTGGCCATGGGCGGGCTGGTAGAGAAGCAAGTCAACGACGCCGTCACCGCGCTGATCGAGGCCGACTCGGGTCTGGCCCAGCAAGTGCGCGAGATCGATGACCAGATCAACCAGATGGAACGTAACATCGACGAGGAATGCCTGCGCATTCTGGCCCGCCGCCAGCCTGCGGCGTCCGACCTGCGCTTGATCATCAGCATCTCCAAGTCGGTGATCGATCTCGAGCGGATCGGCGACGAAGCCACCAAGATCGCCCGTCGTGCCATCCAGTTGAGCGAAGAAGGTGAAGCGCCGCGCGGTTATGTCGAAGTGCGCCACATCGGTGATCAGGTGCGCAACATGGTCCGTGATGCCCTGGATGCCTTTGCCCGGTTCGACGCTGAACTGGCGTTGTCGGTGGCCCAGTACGACAAGATCATCGACCGTGAATACAAGACCGCACTGCGCGAGTTGGCGACTTACATGATGGAAGATCCGCGCTCTATCTCGCGGGTGTTGAACATCATCTGGGTCCTGCGTTCCCTGGAGCGGATTGGCGATCACGCACGCAATATCTCGGAATTGGTGATCTATCTGGTGCGGGGTACCGATGTGCGTCACATGGGCCTCAAGCGAATGAAGGCCGAAGTTGAAGGCACGGTCGATCAAATCCCTAATGTTCCGCGCGAATCTGACGATAAATAAGATTGCCCGAGTAAAAAACGCCCGACCTCTGGTCGGGCGTTTTCGTTTGTGGCGTGTGAGTTTTGCGCGGTGGATGCAAAAAAGTCCCGGCGTGACTGTAGAGTTTTAGCGAAATGCCATCAGTGAAGCGTTATGCTTGCCTGGGGTTTTATAGGATGAAGGGTCGATGAGTAAAGTCAGTGTATTGGTGGTGGATGACGCCTCGTTTATTCGCGACCTGGTGAAGAAGTGCCTGCGCAACTACTTCCCTGGTATCAAGATCGAAGATGCGGTGAACGGCAAAAAGGCCCAGGCCATCCTGATGCGCGAAACCTTTGACATGGTCTTGTGCGACTGGGAAATGCCCGAGATGTCAGGTCTGGAACTGTTGACCTGGTGCCGTGAGCAGCCCCAACTCAAGACAATGCCGTTTGTCATGGTCACCAGCCGTGGCGACAAGGAAAACGTGGTTCAGGCCATCCAGGCCGGCGTTTCCGGCTACGTCAGCAAGCCCTTCACCAACGAGCAGTTGCTGAACAAGGTCAAGCATGCGCTGAACAAGGTCGGCCGCCTCGACGCCTTGCTCGCCAGCGCGCCGACCAAGATGAACTCCGCGTTCGGTAACGATTCCCTTAGCGCCCTGACCGGCGGCAAGCCCGAAGCGGTCAAGACGGCCCCCGTGGCCGCGCCCAGCAAAGGCTTGCTCAACACCCCGCCCGTGCAGGCGAGCGCCGCGCCATCGCCCGCCAGTGGGCGTGGCCAGGGCCAGTTGCGTTTGCCCAGCGGGACCCAGCAATGCGTCATCAAGGCCCTGAGCATCAAGGAAGCGCTGCTGGTGGTGCGCCGTGGCGAGGTCCTGCCCCAAGTGCTGGAAAGCGCTGTGCTGGACCTTGAACAAGGCGAGAATGCCGAAACAGCTCGTCTCAACGGCTATCTGCACGCGATCGTCGCCTACGAACCGCGCCCCGACAGCGACTGGTTGCAGCTGACCTTCCGCTTTATCGACCAGGACGCGCAGAAGCTCGATTACATTTCACGGCTGATTGCCCGTGGCACGGCACAGAAGCATTTTGTGCCGGGTGCCTGATCTCCAACAGGGGTAACCAGCCCGCCAGGGCATGGCACAGCATTGTCATGATCCCTTGTTAGCCTGCCGTTCAGTCGTTTCGGCAGGTCTGCCTCATGCTTACGCGCTCATTGCTGTTTTGCGGACTGTGCATGGTCGCTTCGTCGACCCTGGCCATGACCCTCTACAAATCCACCGATGCCAATGGCGTGGTGGTTTTCAGCGACCGGCAAACCCCCGGGGCGCAGGCCTTTGTATTCCAGGAGCGGAGCGTGTCGCCAGTGAAGCGATCGACGCGTGATACCCGCAATGCCGGTGACTCAACGTACACGCAGACCTATCGTTATCCCTTGCCCTGGCGCGGCGGGCCCTTTCGACTCTCCCAGGGCCCAGGCGGTACTTTCAGCCATTCCGACCGCAAAAGCCGCTATGCCATGGACATTGCCATGCCCGAGGGGACGCCGATCATCGCGGCGCGAAGTGGTGTGGTGGTGAAAATCCAGAACAACCAATCCGGGCGTGGCAGTGACCCGTCGGGCAACTTCGTGCGGGTGTTGCACAACGATGGCACTCAGAGTGTGTACCTGCACCTCAAGCAAGGCTCGGTCAGCGTCCGGGAAGGGCAGCGCGTAGCGGTTGGCGGTGCGCTGGCGTTATCGGGCAATACGGGGAAAAGCAGCGGGCCGCACCTGCATTTTGTGGTGCAGCGCGAGACGCGATCGGGGTGGGTTTCGATTCCGTATGAATTCGCTCACCCGGTGGAGGCGCTACCCAACTTTGCGTTGGGCGCGCCGTGAAGCGTTAGTCCAGCATCAGCACCTTGGCCAGGACGATTTTCGGGCCTTTCATCTTCTTGATGATGATCCGCAGGCCTTCCACTTCCATGACTTCTTCCTCTTCCGGCACCCGTTTCAGGGTGTCGTAGATCAGGCCCGCCAGGGTTTCGGCTTCGATATGGTCAAGGTCGATGCCCAGCAGACGCTCGATCTTGAACAGCGGCGTGTCACCGCGTACCAGCAGCTTGCCCGGCTGATAGGCGAGGATGCCACGCTCGGCCTTGCGGTGTTCGTCCTGAATATCGCCCACCAGCACTTCCAGAACGTCTTCCATGGTCAGGTAGCCGATGATGTTGCCATCGGCCTCTTCCACCAGGGCGAAGTGCGCGCCGCCTTTGCGAAACTGCTCCAGCAGTTGCGACAGCGGCATGTGCCGCGAAACGCGTTCCAGCGGGCGCGTCAGTTCGGCCAGGTTGAACGACTCGGGAATGTGGTCCAGGGCTGCCAGCTCCAGCAACAGGTCCTTGATATGCAGCAATCCGACAAATTCGCCACGCACGGCGTCATACACCGGGTAGCGGCTGAATTTGTGACGGCGGAACAACGCGAGGATTTCCTTGAGCGGCGCGTTGAAATCCAGCGTCACCAGGTCTTCCCGGGAGTTGGCCCAGTCGACCACTTCCAGCTCGCCCATTTCCACGGCCGATGCCAATACGCGCATGCCCTGGTCGCTCGGGTCCTGGCCACGGCTGGAGTGCAGGATCAGCTTGAGTTCTTCACGGCTGTAATGATGCTCGTGATGCGGGCCGGGTTCGCCCTGGCCGGCGATGCGCAGGATCGCGTTGGCGCTGGCGTTGAGCAGGTAGATCGCCGGGTACATGGCCCAGTAGAACAGGTACAGCGGCACGGCGGTCCACAGCGACAGCAGCTCGGGTTTGCGAATCGCCCAGGACTTGGGCGCCAGTTCACCGACCACAATATGCAGGTAGGAAATCACGAAGAACGCCGCAAAGAACGACACCCCCTTGATCACTTCGGGTGATTCGACGCCCATGGCGCCCAGCAAGGGCTCCAGGATATGCGCGAAGGCCGGTTCGCCGACCCAGCCCAGGCCCAGGGAGGCGAGGGTGATACCCAACTGGCAGGCCGACAGGTAAGCGTCGAGCTGGCTGTGTACGGTGCGCAGGATCTGACCGCGCCAGCCGTTGGTGTGGGCAATCGCCTCGACCCGGGTGGAGCGCAGTTTGACCATGGCAAATTCCGCCGCAACGAAGAAACCGTTGAGCAGTACCAGGATCAGTGCAAATAGAATCATGCCGAAATCGGCGAAGAGCGTGGCGAGGGTGATACCAGGGGAAGGGTCCATGATGGGGTTTTGCGGGTTCCGTGTGTTCAAAAAAGGTGGCAGGTGTGCCCGACAGGCAGGCGCAAGTCAGGCAATGTAGCGGCTGAACGGGCGCTTGCCTAGTGGCGGCTGCCGGGCGGGGAGCTACTCGTCCTGAGTGACTGCCGGCGAACGTGTCACCTGCGCCGGCGCGAAATGGCAGGTGAACGTGCTGCCCTGACCCGGCACACTGCTGATTTCCAGGCGCGCGCGATGGCGCAACAGCACATGCTTGACGATCGCCAGGCCCAGCCCGGTGCCACCGGTGTTGGAGTTGCGACTGGAGTCGACCCGGTAAAAACGTTCGGTCAGACGCGGCAAATGTTTGGCGTCGATGCCGATCCCCGAGTCCTGCACGCTCAGGTGCGCGCCCTGCTGATCGGCCCACCAGCGGATGCGGATCGCGCCTGTGTCCTGGGTGTACTTCACCGCGTTGAATACCAGGTTGGAAAAGGCGCTGCGCAACTCGCCCTCGCTGCCCTTGAGCAGCACCGACGGGTCGGCTTCGAGGGTGATGTGCTGCCCACGTTCGCCAGACAGGGCCTGGGCATCATTCTTGATGGTCTGCAACAGGCTCTGTACCGTCACCGGTTGATTGTCCGAGGGATAATCGGTGGCCTCAAGCTTGGCCAGCAGCAACAGGTCGTTGAGCAGGGTCTGCATGCGTGAGCCTTGCTGCTGCATCTGCTGCAGGGCACGGCCCCAGCGCGGATTGACCTCTTCGACGTTGTCCAGCAGCGTTTCCAGGTAGCCACAGATCACGGTCAGCGGCGTGCGCAGCTCATGGGAGACGTTGGCGACGAAGTCCTTGCGCATCTGTTCCAACTGATGAATCCGGGTCACGTCGCGCACCAGCATCAGGTGTTCGTTATTGCCGTAGCGCGTCAGGTACAGCTGGATGCGCACCCGGTCGTTGGTCGGTGATGGAATCTCCAGCGCTTCTTCGAAGTTGTCCTGCTCGAAGTACTCCTTGAAGCGCGGATGGCGCACCAGGTTGGTGACGGGCTGGCCGCTGTCCTGCGGGGTCTTGAGACCGAGCAAGGTTTCGGCGGCGCGGTTCCACCATTCCAGGTTGCCATCGCTGTCGAGCATGATTACCGCGTCTTTCAGCGCGGCGGTGGACTCCTGGACCCGGTCTATCACCGCTTGCAGGCGTCCGCGTACCCGTTGGTCGCGGCGTTGCAGGTGGTAAATGCTGTCGAACACTTCGCCCCACAGGCCGTAGCCGTCGGGTGGTGGTTCATCGGGTTTATGCTGACGCAGCCATTCGTGCAAGCGCAGCAGTTGTTTGAGCGTCCAGCCCAGATAGAGCCCCAGGCCCACGGCCAGGCTCCAGCCGTAGTAACCGCTGATCAACCCCACCAGCAGGCAGCCGGTGATCAACAGAAGCATGTGGCGAATCAGGGTGCCGTGCCAGTTTTGGTTCACTAATGCGTCCTTCGGAGCAGTTGCAGGTTTCAAGCTGCAAGCTTCAAGTCAGAGCGAAGCGGTGTCCATCTTGCCGCTTGTCGCTTGAGGCTTACCGCTGCCTCATCAGCCTTTGGTGGAAAACCGGTATCCAGTGCCGCGTACGGTTTGTACCAGATTCTCGTAGGCGTCGCCCAAGGCTTTGCGCAGACGGCGGATATGCACGTCGACGGTACGCTCCTCGACGTACACGTTGCCGCCCCAGACTTGATCAAGCAATTGCCCGCGCGTGTAGGCACGCTCCTGGTGGGTCATGAAGAACTGCAGCAGACGGTATTCCGTGGGGCCCATCTCGGCCGGCGTGCCGTCGATGGTCACGCGGTGGCTGATGGGGTCGAGGATCAGGCCGCCGACTTCGATGGGCGCCTCGCCATCGGTGGGGCCGGCGCGACGCAGCACGGCTTTCAGGCGCGCGACCAGTTCCCGTGGGGAAAACGGCTTGGTGATGTAGTCATCGGCGCCGACTTCCAGGCCCTGGATCTTGTTGTCTTCTTCACCTTTGGCGGTGAGCATGATGATCGGGATGTCCCCGGTCAGTTCGTCGCGCTTGAGGCGGCGAGCCAGCTCGATGCCGGAGGTGCCGGGCAGCATCCAGTCCAGCAGAATCAGGTCCGGCTTACGGTCGACGATAATGGCATGGGCCTGCTGGGAGTTCTCCGCCTCCAGGCAGTCATAGCCGGCCATTTCCAACGCAACGGCGATCATCTCGCGAATGGGCGCTTCGTCGTCAACGATCAGAATGCTCCTGCCAACCATGCTAAGTCCTCTTGTCATTTAACTGTCTTGCGCCGCATTAGATAACGGAATTATTGCAGTCGTGTGACAGTATTTTAGAGGCTTGCGCAATTGGCGCGATGCTGAACTACGCTTTGAGTCCGAATCCTGACAACCACATAAGGATACTTGCGATGAATCACAGTACTTTTTCCTGCAAAGCTTTGCTGGTGATGGTGGCCTTGGCGCTGCCGAGCCTGGCGTTTGCGATGGAGCCGGCGATGGCCAAGGGCGGGATGCTGGTGGACCATACCGGGATGACGCTCTACACCTTCGACAAGGACGCAGAGGGAAAATCAGTGTGCAAGGATCAGTGCGCAACGAACTGGCCACCGCTGAAAGCCGAGTCCACCGATACGCCAACGGGTAAGTGGACGGTCATCACCCGTGACGATCAGACCAGCCAGTGGGCGTATGACGGCAAGCCGGTCTACACCTACAAGGACGACAAGCAGGCCGGCGACAAGGTCGGTGATGGCAAAGGCGGCGTCTGGCACATCATCAAACCCTGATCATCACAATCATTGTAGGAGCGAGCTTGCTCGCGAGAATCGACAACGCTAACGCGCGAAACCTGACACCCAACGGTGCTCTCGGGTTTTTCGCGAGTGAACTCGCTCCTACCGTATTGAGCTGTCAGCGAAACGTGTAGTCGGCGACAATCCCGACGAAAATTGCCAGCCCCGCCCAATGGTTGTGCAGGAACGCCTTGAAGCACTTCATCCGGTCCCTGTCGCGGGTGTACCAGAACTCCCAGGCGAAGCACCCGGCCGCCGCCAGCAGGCCCAGGTGGAACCAGCCGCCCAACTCAAAGCGCGTCCCCGCCAGCAGCAGACAGACCAAGGCCAATCCCTGCAAGGTCAGGATGATGATCCGGTCGGCGTCGCCGAACAGAATCGCCGTGGATTTCACGCCGATTTTCAGATCGTCATCGCGGTCCGTCATTGCGTAATACGTGTCGTAGCCCACGGTCCACAGCAGGTTCGCGATGTACAACAACCACGCCGCGGCGGGCAGGCTGCCGGTCTCGGCGGTAAATGCCATCGGCATGCCCCAGGAAAACGCCGCCCCCAGCACTACCTGCGGGTAATAGGTGTAGCGCTTCATGAACGGATAGCTGGCCGCCAGTGCCAGACCGCCCAATGACAGCCAGATCGTCGTCGCATTCGTCATCAGTACCAGCAGGAAACTGACGAACATCAACACCGCAAAGAACCCCAGCGCTTCTTTGGAACTGATTTTGCCGCTGACCAGCGGCCGTTGCTCCGTGCGCTTTACATGACCGTCAACCTTGCGGTCGGCCCAGTCATTGATCACGCAGCCGCCCGCGCGCGTCAGGACCACGCCGAGCACGAAGATCACGATATTGCTCCAGGAAGGCGAGCCTTCGCCGGCGATCCACAGCGCCCACAGTGTCGGCCACAGCAGCAGGTAGATGCCGATTGGCTTGTCCATGCGCGTCAGTTGAATAAAGTCCCAGGCCCTGGGGTTCAGACGATTCATGGACTTGAGCAAGCGCTGGTACATCAGCAATTCTCCGGATTGTCGTTCACGGCGTGCCACAGGCTCGGCAGGAACACTTCCGCCACCAGCACGCTCAGCGGCCCGCGATCAAAGCGCGAACGGCGCGCCCACAGGTCATCGGCCTGATCCACCGCGGGCAGCCAGGCGCGTGGATAGCGGCACACTTCGATGGCCTGGCGGGTGAAAGCCTGGTCACAAAACAGCAGTTCGCCCAACGAGCGGCTGCCCAGTTCGTCCATCTGTAAGCCATCGCCCTGCAGCGCGCTGCGCGCTGCCACGCTGCGCGCAAATACCCAGGGCTCTGCATGTCCACGCAAATACACCTCGCGCACCCAACCCATGCTCGTTGGCGGCAGGTCGAGGGCGGCGCATTCGTCGTCTCGCAGCGGCTGCCAGCCTTCGAACAACGGGGTGACGCTGAAGCCGTTGCTGGACAAGCGCGTCAGGCGCCGTGTCAGCGAGTCTTCATCGAACAGCCAGTCGAGGATCAAAGGGGCGGGTGAAGGGCTCAGAAGGCTCTGGGTCAGCCATCGGCAAGCATCGGGAACGGCAATTGAGTGCGGCACAGAGAGTCGTTATTGGCAGTCAATGAGGCGGCGAGCTTACCATGGCGACTTGAGTTTTTGCCGGGGTGCGCGGCAACCGTGGGTCGAACATGCTTGCATCTGGACGCACCGATCAGTACAAAACGCCCTGAGCCGAGCGGCAATGCTGTATCTATCGACTGTCGGCCAGTAAGCCTGGACCCTGAGGAAGCAAGTAATGAAGAAGTGGCAATGTGTAGTCTGCGGCCTGATCTACAACGAAGCGGACGGTTGGCCGGATGACGGAATCGCTCCAGGCACCCCGTGGCAGGACGTCCCGGAAGACTGGCTGTGCCCGGACTGCGGCGTCGGCAAGATGGATTTCGAAATGATCGAAATCGGCTGATTGGTTGATCCCAAGAAGCGAATTCCAGAAACGTACTGCAAGGAGAAAGGCATGAGCGCACCTGTCGTGATCGTTGGCACGGGATTGGCCGGTTACAACCTGGCGCGGGAGTTTCGCAAGCTCGATGGCGAAACCCCGCTGCTGCTGATCACTGCGGATGACGGGCGCTCTTACTCCAAGCCCATGCTGTCCACCGGTTTTGGCAAGAACAAGGACGCCGACGGCCTGAGCATGGCAACACCGGGCGCGATGGCCGAGCAACTCAAGGCCGAAGTGCGGACCCACACGCGAATCAGCGGTATCGACCCGGGCCACAAGCGCCTGTGGATCGGCGAGGAAGCGGTGGCCTATCGCGACCTGATTCTGGCCTGGGGCGCGGAAACCGTGCGTGTCCCGGTGCAGGGCGATGCTGCTGAACTGATTTTCCCGATCAACGACCTGGAAGACTATGCACGCTTTCGCGCCGCCGCTGCCGGCAAGCGCCGAGTGCTGCTGCTGGGCGCCGGCCTGATCGGCTGCGAATTTGCCAACGATCTGATGCTCGGTGGTTATGAAATCGACCTGGTAGCACCGTGCGAGCAAGTCATGCCGACCCTGCTGCACCCGGCAGCCGCCGCAGCGGTACAAGCCGGGCTGGAAAGCCTGGGGGCGCGTTTCCACCTGGGGCCGGTGCTCAACCGCCTGCAGCGCAGCACTGACGGCCTTGAGGCCCACCTGTCTGATGGCGAAGTGATTCAGTGTGATCTGGTGGTCTCGGCCATCGGCTTGCGTCCACGGGTAGACCTGGCGGCTGCGGCCGGTTTGCAGATCAATCGCGGGATCGTGGTCGACCGCCACCTCAAGACTTCCCACGCCAACATCTATGCCCTGGGTGACTGCGCCGAGGTCGATGGCCTGAACCTGCTGTATGTGATGCCGCTGATGAGCTGCGCCCGAGCCCTCGCCCAGACCTTGGCGGGCAATGCCACGGCGGTTACTTACGGACCGATGCCCGTCACCGTCAAGACGCCGGTGTGCCCGCTGGTGGTCTCGCCCCCGCCCCGGGGCCGCGAGGGCGCCTGGAGCGTCGAAGGACAGGGCGCCGACATCAAGGCTCTGTGCCGCGACAGCGACGGGCGCCTGTTGGGTTATGCGCTGACCGGCACTGCAGTCATGGAAAAACTTGCCCTGAACAAGGAGCTTCCGCCGCTGCTGGCGTAAATGCCGGTCGTTCTGTCGGATTAAGCACCGTCTTGGGCATAGAAAGGTCGCCGCGAGACTGGCGCGGGCACCGTTGGCATGCCATCCTCACTCCCGTCTGCCGCAGAGTAGAGCCTGCGGCGCCTTGGGCGCTGCTCCAGCAGAGAGCAGCACGGACATAACAACAAAAAACCGTCAAAGAGGCTTCACTTATGCGTAAACCAGAACTCGCAGCCGCCATTGCTGAAAAGGCAGACCTGACCAAAGAACAGGCCAGTCGCGTCCTCAACGCCGTTCTCGAAGAAATCACCGGCGCCCTGCACCG